>CALWBC010000120.1 GCA_944375755.1 uncultured Mediterraneibacter sp.
GTTCAAAAACAGGAGACTGCGTGAGCCATGCATTTGAGCAGGAACGTCTGAAAAGCCTTTGTTCTGGATGTTAGGCGGAGACAGATGGAGTGCCTTTGCACGAACATCTGGTTCCGTCGTTACATCCGTTCGAAGCTTTGAAGGAGTGGGCTCAGCATGGCGTTACAGCTTCCTCTTTCCCGGCGCCTTCCGATTAGTCGAATCGCTTGCAACCGGGAAAGTTCCCGTCAGAAAAATCAGAATTTATTTACTCGGCGGCAGCATTCTCGCGATTGCCGCTGCCATATTCGACATCGGCATTGTCTGCAGCCACACACGTCCCGGTCCTGTAATCAGGGTGTTGAAGATTCCTTCTCCGCCGAATACCATATTTTTCAATCCCGGCACGGATTTGATCTCCATCGTGCAGGTTCCGTCCATTGCCGCCAGATAGCCTGTATCCACTACGATCTGCTGTCCCGGCTGAAGATTATACTCCACTACGCTTCCGTCGAACTCGAGAAATGCCATTCCCTGACCTGACAGACGCTGCATGATGAAACCTTCGCCGCCGAAGAATCCCGCACCCAGTTTCTTCTGGAAAAATACGGAAAGTTCAACTCCTGTTTCGGCCGCGAGGAAGCCGGATTTCTGTACAATCACTTCTTTTCCCGGACCGATTTCCCACGGTCTGATTTCGCCCGGGAAGCTGGACGCAAATGCGATCAGTCCGTCCCCGTTCTCGGCTGTATAGCGGTTCTGGAACAGAGCCTCTCCTGCGAACATTCTTCCCAGTGCCTTTCCGATTCCTCCATTTGACGTAGTCTCCATTTTCATATTTGGCGACATCCAGCTCATGGAGCCTCTCTCAGTAATCATTGTTTCTCCATTTTCAAGATAGCATACCACAACCGGCAGCTCTCCGCCTTTGATTTCGTACTTCATAAGCTCTTTTCTCCTTTTCTTTTATTCTGCTTCTATGATAACATAAAATGTCGGCAGAGCACATCTGCCTGCCGGTATTTTACATAAATATTACACGCAGTATATTTCTATATTTCCATACATAAATATCACAGTGACGTCTGGTTTTCTTTCCTGTCTGCGGCTGCGTTTTCACTCTTTTGCGTATTTGTATTCAGCTCAGCTTCGCTTTCCTCCATCGCTTCACGCACCTGCTCCTCCTCAGATGGGATCTCCAGCTTCGGCAATGTGATATCCGCCTTGAACAGATCCGCCTCCGTGGAAATCTTAAGTGTTCCATGCTGAAGTTCCACAAAGCTTTTCGCGATGGCAAGCCCCAGCCCGGATCCTTCTGTGTTTCTCGATGAATCGCCGCGTACAAAGCGGTCTGTGATTTCCTCCGTGTCAAAGTTAAGCTCTGCCGCAGAGACATTCTTCATGGAAATATGCACCTCGTTTTCCCGGTCATGCATCTCAATGTACACACGGGTATGGGGCATCGCGTATTTCGTGATATTGACGATCAGGTTCTCAAAGATCCGGTATGTCTTCTGGCTGTCCAGCCACATAACCAGCTTGTGTTCCGGCAGTTTCCACCGGAAATCCAGATTCGCGTCTCTGATCTTGCTGTCGTTTTCCAGCCCTGCCTGTTTAATCAGATCTACGATATCCACTTTCATATAGTGCATAACCACATTTTTGCTCGCCGCCTTGCTGATCTCGAAAAGATCTTCGATCAGCACTTTCAGACGCAGAGATTTCCGCTCCAGCACATCGATATATTCTTTCCGTTTCTCTTCGTCCTTCTCGTTTTTCAGAAGGTCCGTATAAGTGATAATTGCAGTGAGGGGCGTCCGGAGATCATGGGATACATTAGTCACAAGCTCGGTTTTCATTCTCTCGTTCTTCACCTCTTCGTCCACTGCTTTCTTGAATCCCTTCTGGATCTTCTTCAGCTCATCCTGGATGGGGTTGAACAGTCCGATATCTCCTTCGATAGGCACATCCAGATGTCCTTCCGCCAACTGATTGGTGGACTTCAGGAGCAGTTTGTATTTTTCCTGCAGATCTTTCGTGTATCTGCGCAGGAACAGGAACAAGATCACAGAATAGATCACCAGGGCGATCCAGCCGTAGAGCCACAGGCCGCATACTACAAACAGAATCGCGAAATTGATAAGCACCACTTTCAGGATCGTCCGGTTTGTCTTATCCTGAAAATCAAGGTGCTGAAGATCATCATACTGTTTCGCCGCGAATCTCTTGATCTTTTTTATAATACCTTCTCTCTCTTTTTTTGCCTTTTTCCTGTCCGCTCTTCTCTCATGGTATCTTCTTGCAATTCTTCTGAACAGTCGTACTGTTAGAGTTCTCTCATGCCAGTATGCGCCTCTCATCCGGATCACAGCGCGGAAGCAGGTGATTCCCCAGAACAAAAATCCGTAATAGACGACCCACATCAGGAAATTAAGAGCCATTGCCACCAGCACCATTCCGTGTCCCATACCCGGAAGAAGCGTCCCCGAGAGGGTAAGCCAGATTATCTGAACCGGAAGCCTTCTGAAATCCGTAATGAAGAGCAGGAAAAGAATAACAAGCGGCACTTCAAAAGGTACGTTAAATATCTTCCTCTCACTGATATCCAGCTTCTTCCAGAGAGGCATCAGCAGAGCAGCGATTATAATAATGAGACAGATCACTTCCCATGTATCGTAATAGTAAGTTGACCGCTCCAGGCTGTACACTTCCAGGCCGTCCGGCCGCTCCATATCGCAGTAAGCGTCCAGGTTTGTCTGGGTGATTCCATAGATAATCGTCACATCTGACGGTGTTGATATGTCGCTGATCATGGAATATTCATACACATTATCAGACGCGTTCAGGAAATAGCTCTCCAGCAGGTATTCGTCCTCCGGCTGCAAAACATTACCGTCCACCTCGATTCCCGCAAGTATCCCGTTTTCCGAAAAACTGTACTTCACACGGAATGCGTAATAATCCGAAGACTCCTCCTTAAGATGATTCTGGGTACTCTCACTCGTTCTGTTCAGAAGAGCCTTTCCGGTATCATTATCAAATATCTCATAATCCATATACCGCTTGGTCAGGTCAAATGGCCGCTGTCCATATTCCTCCAGCACATCGCCCGGATCCGTTTCACCGGAATAATCATTATAAAGGAAATAATTGGCCTCAGCCAGATCATCGCTCATTCCGTCCAGGACTTCCAGATACTGTCCTTCGTTATTCATGCTGTTGTCCAGATACCGTGACATGGCGCCGTATCTGCTCATCATCCCCAGAGAGCACAGAACAAGCAGAATCGCGGCAGCTATAAACCCAAGATTACGGCTGTTTTTCAATTTTGTACCCAACTCCCCACACCACCTTTAAATATTTCGGATTTTTCGGGTCAATCTCGATTTTCTCTCTGATATTTCTCACATGCACCATAATGGTATCCGTGTTAATCGCTTTCTCCTGCCAGACTCTCTCGTAAATTTCCTCGGATGAGAATACTCTTCCCGGATTTTTAGCGAGAAGCAGGAGAATCTTGTACTCAATGGGTGTCAGTTTCACCGGCGCGCCGTCCATGGTCACCTCCACTGTCTCCTCGTTGATCTCCAGACCTCCGATCACATGCACATTTTCTTTGGGCGCAAGTTTCTCCAGGAACTTTCGGTATCTTCGGAGCTGAGAATTCACCCTTGCCATCAGTTCCATTGGAGTGAACGGCTTCGTCACATAGTCGTCCGCCCCGATATTAAGTCCTGTGATCTTGTCAACTTCTTCTGATTTTGCCGACAGCATGATCACAGGAAAGTCATGCTTTTCTCTGAGTTTCATTGTCATGCGGATTCCGTCCATCCGCGGCATCATGATATCTACAATCGCCAGATGAATATCCTCCTTCTCGATGATCTCCAGACCTTCGACGCCGTCCGCCGCCTGGAACACCTTGTATCCCTGGCTCTGCAGATAGATCTGAACACCCTCCCGAATTTCCTTGTCATCTTCAACGATTAAAATGTTGTTCGTTTCCATGTTGTCTCCTTTTCCCATATGTTTTGCGCAGTCCGCCGCTTTCGTTTCGGATGTCTGCCGCTTCCGATACTTTCCTTTCAGCCGACTGCTCTTCCGGGAATTTTCCCTTTACAAACTTTCCGGCAGACATACTGTGCACTGTGCCATATCCGCATTGACCGGCAGTGCCGGAATCCGGCTTTTCTTTACCACGCCGTAATTTTTCACCGCTACGGTAACCTCGGTAAAAGGCAGCGGTATCACATACTTATCCCACCTGCGGTTCAGCCGGATACAGGAAGAATAGGACAGACTGATTCCGACGAATTCTTCGTCCGCGTGTTCCGACAGATAAAACGCCAGTTTCTTCGGCTCATGTCTGGGCCCCAGCGGGCCATCCAGCGCCATGGCGATTGAATGGGTCTTCTCATAGGAATCCTGAACGATCTTCTTCAACGCGGCAAACGCCTTATATCCATCCGGCACCCGCAGTGCGCTGCCTCCGCTCCTTCTGATCATATGTTCAATATAGTTTCCCCTTGTATCCGCAGTCACGATCACATCTACAGGAGATGTCTTATCCGCCAGATTTTTCAGGACCACATTCATGAAGAAGCTGTCCTCATGCCAGAATCCGAAGATCTGACTGTCGCCGTATCTGTTTTCCTCCTCCCACCGGACCGTCACTGTCCGTTCCAGAAGGTCCAGATATTCAGCGAATAACCACTGCAGAACTCTCTGTCCGATCTTCTTCCTGCCCGAACGTTCCATATTCCGTCCCTTCATATACTGCCTCTCCTTTCCTGCGCACACATTGATTGTAGAGCATCTCTTCATAGATGGCAAGTGAGGATGCCCGGTAATTTTCAGCGGTCACAAGAGCCGCCGCCCGCATCCGCCGGTTTCTCTCCGGCTCCAGCGCTTTCTCCACGCGTTTTGCCCATTCTTTCTCATCCTCATCTGTCAGATATCCGTTATAACCATCCTTTATAATATCATCAGAACCTACCGCATGAACCGCCACCACGGGACTGCCTGCTGCCATGGCCTCCGCCAGGACGATTCCCTGTGTCTCGGATTTGGAAGCAAAAAGGAATAAGTCGGCAGCCGCAAGATAATCCTTTACTTCTCCGTTCGGAACATTCCCCACGAAAGTAATCAGATCCTGAATCCCCAGCACCGCCGCTCCGGCTTTTAACTGTGCCTTCCGGCTTCCGTCTCCGATGATCATCACATGAAAATCATCTCCTGTCTGATGTCTCAGCTCAGCGATTCCCCGAAGCAGAAACCGATAATTCTTCTCCTTCTCCAGACGGGACACGGTAACAAGCAGATGTTTCTTTCCTTTTCCATACTCCTGTCTGATCTGCATGGACCGTTTTACATTTCTTTTGTAAAACTCTTCCGCAAGCCCGGTCGGAAAGACAGCTGAAGGACCGGTTACTCCATATTCCCGGATCACCTGCTGCATCCCCGCCGAGGGTGC
Source organism: uncultured Mediterraneibacter sp. (assembly GCA_944375755.1). GTDB lineage: Bacteria > Bacillota > Clostridia > Lachnospirales > Lachnospiraceae > Mediterraneibacter. The sequence goes on from CALWBC010000120.1 coordinate 5,453, forward strand.
CAGCACCATGTCACACTGATTACCAAACCATTTCATATAAGAAGGGATAACAGAACCCCCGATCTTATCCACCAGCTTTCTCTTCAGGGCACCGCTGTGCTCATCTGTCCGGAAACATGGAATATAGTGCAGATAGTCCTCGTATCTTGTGTGATATGTATAGATTACCGGTATATGATATTTTCTTCCCAACATCAGAGCCACCGGACCGACAAACACCGGGTGATGCACATGGATGCAGTCAAATGTTTCTCTCTGAAATACATCCGTGATCTCATACGGATACACTACCGGATAAACCATGCCGTTATCCATCTTTTTCTTCCAGGTGCGGTAGCGCACTACCCGCTCCGGCGCCCGCTCATCCGCCGCTTTCACTTCCGCCTTCTCGGCTTCGTCCTTTCCATACATCGGCGCAAACACGGTCACGTCATGTCCCAGCTTCACCAGCTCCTGAGCCTGCCGCTCAACAGAGATCGGCACGCCGCCCACAAACGGCCTGTAATTATTTGTCAGCATTGCAATCTTCATATTCTGCCCCTCCTGTCTGTTTTTAAAAATGTAACAGTTCATCCTGCGCCATGGCTAAACAGATGCCAGAAAATTGATCGCCGCGTCCCCGAAGAAATATCCCGCTCCGACAAACGCCAGGTTCCAGAGAAAGATTCCGCACAGGGAACTCACCGTATATTTCAGAAAATCCATCTTCACCATACCTGCCGGAATCGAGATCAGCGTGCGGACCATGGGAAGCAGCTTGCTGATGAAAACACCGATGCATCCCTTCTGCCGTAGGAATTCCATTTTCTCCTCAATCACCGGCTTATGCTTCGGAAATTTCTTAAAATAGAAATTCAGCACTTTTCCTCCTCCGAACCTGCCCAGCAGGTAGAGCGCCCAGCTTCCCGTCAGTCCTGCTGCCACGGAAAGCAGCAGCGCCAGCGGAAAACTTATGGCTCCTCTGGCTGCCCAGATCCCCGCCAGCGGCATAATAACACCGGCTGGGAATCCCGGAAGGTTCAGATATTCAAGAAGTACGATCAGATAGATGAAAAAAGCACCGTATTGTAAAAAATAATTTGTCAATTCCTGAATGTTCATAAAGAATACAGCCCCCTTTCACTGTATACAGGATAACCCGTAATTCTAAAGGGGGCTGATATAAGATTCAAAAGAAATTCTTAAGAAATATTGAAAAGTATTTAAGGCATTAACTATATAGCGACTCTTTTAACTTATGCTGTACAAATATCTGTTTTTTCGTTTTTTTATAAATTAAATCTATTATTACGATTTTATTTTCGTTTTTTATTGACTTATTTGTTATTTTACTTTACTATATGAATAAAGGAGTGGTTATTATGGCAAGCAAAGAATTCTCCAGAAAATTGAAAGAACTGCGAATACGTGCAGGATTTTCGCAAAAACAGGTTTATGAACATTTTAATATTCCTCAGTCAACCTTTAGTTCATGGGAAACCGGAAAAGCTGAGCCGTCCGGTGATATGTTGCTCAAATTATATGATTTCTATCAGTATAGCCCATTGAAAGACTGGAATACCGACACTGTTTCCGGATTAACCACGGAAGAATATGATATCGTTAAAATATACCGCGATCTTGATATTTATGGGAAAGAATTAGTTATCACAGTTTTAAAAAAAGAATCTGAGAGGTCATTTAAACAAAGAATGAAAGAATATTCTGATCGACTGACTGAGCTTAGCCAATCCAGAGAAAAACAGCCTGTTGCAGATACCAATCCAGCTTCTGCAAACAATATAGAAATCAAAAATACTGAAAAATAGTATATTTACCCAGGCAACTGGGAGGGGCAGCTTCCATCTGTTCCGGAGGTCTTACGGAAGGGGTGGTAATTATGAGTACATATGAAGAATTAATGATTATCATTGCTTTTGCTGGTTTAATCATCTCTATCCTGAATATGAAAAATAAGAAATAGCCGTCCCAGCTCTGGCAAAAGTTTGGAACGACTATTTCTATAGTCTTTGAAATTATTGCCCGGAACAGATGGGTTGCGGCCATCTATCCCAGTTGTCTTGTTAAATATATTATAGCAGATCATCTCCGAAAGTCAATCACTCGAAAACAAATCCCGTCATGTGATCTTTCTCCCGATCCATGTCTTTCTCATCAACCACACGCACAGGAACGACACAGCCGCAATGCCGATCACCAGGGCAGGCACCGCGATAAACGCGGACAAATCCTGAGGCGCCATATGTTTCTTATAGTTGTCCAGAAACAGAATATGGATCAGATATATGCCAAAGGAACACCCACAGAAAAGATCGATTACCTTTCTTACCGCCTCCTTCGGCTGATAATGGGCATGTCTGAACCGGAGCAGAATCAGGAAAAATGTTATGGCGGAAATCGCCACAAAAGGACTCGTATATGTAAGAGCATCCTCATAATGTTTCCCGTTCATCACAGTCACACCCCAGGTTATCCCGAAGGTTACCGCCATGCTCAGCACACAGATCACAGCGGCAGCCCTCTGGCTCAGGTGGATATGATGCCTGTACTTGTAGATATAATAGCCCACAAACACGTAGTAAGCGTAGATTCTGTCCCCGATCAGCGGAAGATCGTAATAGGGTTCCCCGCCCATCATCCAGAGCAGATAGTTGAACAGCACCGCGCCTGTGGCGATAATCAGAAACGCTCTCTCCAGTCTGAAACTCATATTCCTGCACATAACCTGCAGAAACGGCAGCACCAGATAGATCGGAATCATGGCATAAAGATACCACAGATGTGCCTCCGCCGGCACATAAAGGATCTTCTTCAGATCAAATGATGATTTCATATAGAACGTATTCCATACATAATACACTACGCTCCAGACGATCAGCGCCGTGAGGAAACGGATCAGCCGTTTCCCGTGTTTCTTAAGCGGCTCATCACGGCCCAGCAGAAGGGCACCGGAGATCATGAAAAATCCCGGCACACTCACCCTGGCCGCCGTATCAAGAATCAGGGAAAACAGATACTCGCTCTGCGGAATCTTTCCGTATGCCCTGCAGAAATAATTGGTCACATGGATTACAATGACCAGAAAAAATGACAGGAACCGCACCAGTTCCAGATTATAATTCTTCTCTTTCATGATGTCCCCCTCTGTTGTTCTCCTTGTCCGACCCCTGATGCCGGTCAGCCGATCCCTTTTTGACACTGTCTGTTTTCCCGTTCTCCGGTTTGGCCGGGCTTTTTTTCTTCATCAGGCTGGCCTTCACCACAGCGCCTTCCCCGAATCTGGCATTCAGCTCATCCATGGCTTTCTTCAGCTTCTTATGCTTCTCATCCGGTTCTTTCGGCAATTCGATATCAAAGATAGAGAGCTGCACCGGCTCACCTTCGTCCGACAGCTTGGACGTACGGATCCCAAGCAGGCGCACCGGCTCACCGCTCCACACTTCCAGAAACAGGCTGCAGGCGGTCTGATACAGAACTTCCGGATCATTGGAAGGCTTGTCCAGCTGCACCTGATGAGATACATTCCGGAAATCATAATACCGGATCTCCATGCTAACCATTCCTGCACGTTTTCCGGCTTTCTTCAGGCGGTTTCCCACACTTTCCGCCAGTTTCCGGAATACAGGCCGTACCTCCTCCACCGTGGCGGCATCCTCACTTAAGGTCGTGGAGTTCCCGATCCCCTTCGCTTCCTCCGGCTCTGCCTGTACCACAGAACCCCCGATTCCGTTGGCAAATTCCCAGAGCATCTTCCCGTGGCTCTTCAGATGCAGCATCACCAGCTTCAGATCCGCCCGGGCCAGATCCCCGATGGTATTGATCTCCAGCTTCTTTAAGGTTTCCACACTGGAACGTCCTGCCATATAAAGTTCCCCGATGGGAAGAGGCCACATCTTCTCCTGAATTTCATCCGGAAACAAGGTATGAATCCGATCCGGCTTCTCAAAATCAGACGCCATTTTCGCCAGCAGTTTGTTCGTGGATATTCCGATATTGACCGTAAATCCAAACCGTTCCCTGATTCCGTTCTTGATCACCGCAGCACCCTCCACCGGCGAAGCATATCTGTCCGCGATCGACGTAAAGTCCATGTAGCATTCATCCACACTGACCTGTTCGATCTCTTTCGTAAATGTCCGAAGATATTCCATCAGCCTTCTGCTCTTCTCCCGGTACATCTTGTGATTCGGAGGATACATGACAAGATTCGGACACTTACGAAAGGCATTCGCAACAGGTTCCCCCGTGCGGATGCCGTATTTTTTCGCCGCAGGGGATTTGGCGAGCACCACACCATGGCGGGACTTCTGGTCTCCGCCGATGATGGCCGGTATCTCGCGCAGATCCACTTTGGCTCCGTTTTTCAGTTGTTCCACCGCCGTCCAGCTGAGGTAGGCGGAATTTACATCTATATGAAAGATAATGGGTGTCATCAGGGAATAGCCGTCCTTTCCCGGCTGCCTGTGCCGGCTTACAGTGCAAGATCCTCCGGCTGTTCCGTCTCAACGATCTGACCTTTCACCTCCGCGAGGAGCTTGCCGTCCTTCGCATCGATCTGAATCGTATCGCCTCTGCCCACATTTCCTGCCAGTATCAGCCTTGCAGCCAGTGTCTCCACATTCTTCTGCAGATATCTCTTCAGCGGTCTCGCGCCGTACATCGGATCATAGCCGCCCTCCACAACGAAATCTTTCGCCGCATCAGTCAGTTCGATCTTCAGTTCCTTCTCTGCCAGACGCTTATTGACATCTGCCACCAACAAGTCAATAATGGCACGGATATTCTCTTTCGTCAATGGCTTGAACATAATTATTTCATCCAGACGGTTCAGGAATTCCGGTCTGAAGTGAGCCTTCAGGTCATTCATCGTCATCTCCTGGCACTGCTCGTCAATGGAGCCGTCGTCCCGGATACCTTCCAGCAGATAGTTCGCACCGATATTGGAAGTCATGATAAGGATCGTGTTCTTAAAGTCCACGGTACGTCCCTGAGAATCCGTGATTCGTCCGTCGTCAAGCACCTGAAGAAGTACATTGAATACATCCGGATGGGCTTTCTCCACCTCATCGAAAAGTACTACCGAATACGGTTTCCTTCTCACAGCTTCGGTGAGCTGACCGCCCTCATCGTATCCCACATATCCCGGAGGTGCTCCGATCAGTCTGGACACGGAGTATTTCTCCATGTACTCACTCATATCGATTCGTACCATATTATTCTCGTCATCAAACAGACTCTGTGCCAGCGCTTTGGCAAGCTCTGTCTTACCGACTCCGGTAGGTCCGAGGAACAGGAAAGAACCAATGGGCTTGCTTGGATCCTTAATTCCGGCTTTGGACCGGATAATTGCCTCTGTCACAAGCTCCACGCCTTCATCCTGTCCGATGACACGTTTGTGAAGCTCATCCGCAAGGTGAAGGGTCTTATTCCTCTCACTCTCGTTTAACTTCGCAACCGGAATGCCGGTCCATCTGGACACGATCCGCGCGATCTCTTCATCCGTTACAGCCTCATGAACAAGGGAAAGATCTCTTGCCTTTACCTTCTCTTCCTCTTCTTCCAGCTGTTTCTGCAGCTGCGGAAGTCTGCCGTACTGGAGCTCCGCCGCCTTATTCAGATCATACTCGCGCTGTGCTTTCTGGATCTCTTTATTCACCTGCTCGATCTCCTCACGGATCTTCTGAACGCGTTCAACTGCTTTCTTCTCATTTTCCCACTGGACTTTCTTGCCTGCGTACTCTTCTCTGAGTCCTGCAAGCTCTTCCTGAAGATGTTCCAGACGCTCCTTGCTCAGACGGTCGTCCTCTTTCTTAAGAGCCTCTTCCTCAATCTCCAGCTGCATGACACGCCGTCTCAGCTCATCCAGCTCTGTGGGCATGGAATCCAGCTCCGTCTTGATCAGCGCACACGCCTCATCCACAAGGTCAATGGCTTTATCCGGCAGGAAACGGTCGGAAATATAACGGTTGGAAAGTGTAGCCGCTGCCACAAGCGCGCTGTCTGTAATCTTTACGCCATGGAAGACCTCATAACGCTCTTTCAGACCACGGAGGATGGAAATCGCATCCTCTACGGTCGGCTCATCTACCATAACCGGCTGGAAACGACGCTCCAGCGCCGCGTCCTTCTCGATATACTGACGATATTCGTCAAGCGTAGTTGCTCCGATACAGTGCAGCTCACCTCTTGCCAGCATGGGCTTTAACATATTTCCGGCATCCATAGCGCCGTCTGTCTTGCCCGCTCCCACAATCGTATGCAATTCATCGATAAACAGGATAATCCTGCCTTCGCTGTTCTTCACTTCTTCAAGAACCGCTTTCAGACGTTCCTCAAACTCACCACGGTACTTCGCGCCTGCCACAAGGGCTCCCATATCAAGGGAGAAGATCGTCTTGTCTTTCAGGCCTTCCGGCACATCGCCGCTGACGATTCTCTGCGCCAGACCTTCTACTACAGCAGTCTTACCGACACCAGGCTCACCGATGAGCACCGGGTTGTTCTTTGTCTTACGGGAAAGGATACGGATCACGTTCCGGATCTCCTCATCACGTCCGATGACCGGATCCAGCTTCTGATCCCTCGCCCGCTCCACCAGATCCTGGCCGTACTTGTTCAGTGTGTCATAAGTTGCCTCCGGATTGTCACTTGTGACCCTCTGGTTGCCTCTTACCGTTGACAGCGCCTGAAGGAATCCTTCACGGCTGATGCCGAACTCACGGAAGATCTGTTTCATCTCTCTGCTTGCATATTTTAACAGGGCAAGAAACAGGTGCTCGACAGATACATACTCGTCTCCCATCTGTTTCGCCTCATCTTCTGCATGGATGAGGACATTGTTGAGATCCTGACCTACATAAGCCTGACCGCCCTGGACTTTCGGCCGCTTACCGATCGCCTGCTCCACCGCATTGATGAAAAGCTGGCCCTGGATACTCATCTTTTCAAGCAATTTCAAAATCAGACTGTCATCCTGCGTAAGGAGCGCGTAGAGCAGATGCTCCTGCGCCAGTTCCTGATTGCCGTTGTCCGCGGCGATCTTTTCACAGTTCTGAACAGCCTGAAGAGAGTTCTGTGTAAATTTATTAATATTCATAGCATTCCCTCCTTACTGGAACAGATCCGCAGAAATAAGTTCCACGGATCAGTACTGGAAACACATTTATTTCGTGTTCTATTAGTAATATAGCAAGAGTTGTTAGCCATGTCAAGGGTCGAGTGCTAATTTTAATATTTTTCATCTTTTATTTCTTCGTCCTGTACCGGAGCCTGTCCGATCCATGAAAGCGCTTCATTAATATCAAAGGTTTTCCTTCCGTCTTCATTTACAAAAAATGGAATTCCGATTCCGCCATGTTCTTTCACAGGCGCAAAGACGGGATCCGTGTCGCGCATTTGAAGAAATTCTTTTAAATTTCCCGTATTCTCCGTAATTTCTATAAATTCCGCCTCAAATCCTCTTTTCTTCTGAACAGCCTTATAGTTTCTGCAATCCACACAAATCTGCGATCCATATACTTTCATATTTAATAATGTCCTTTCTCTATTAATCAATCAGATCATTCTGAAATCTGGATAAATGCTCATACGGCAGAATCAGCCGTCCCCGATACAGACCGCAGCCGTCATTCATATGACTGTTGTCCACAGCAGAAAACATATTCACATCCACCTTTGCCAGATCCAGCTCCTGCAGTTTTCTGACCCTTTCATATGCCTCATCAAAATAGATGTTCTCCCCCTCCGGAATCACATCTCTTCTGGCACGTTCACTCTCCTGCTTTTTCTCATAACCAAGATGATTTGCCGGTCCGATTTCCGCAATGTCATCCATCTCCTTGGTTCGAAGCTGCATTTCCATATAGCATTTCGCGCTGTCGTCAAAAAAAGTAATATGCAGAGATCTGTATCCGTCCCTCTGTGCATGGCAGATATAATCTCTGTAGTATGGCCGCACCGCATCACTCAGCAGCGGAGAAGTACTTTCCTTTACCCCGAAGGCAGGTTCCGCCCGGAATCCGCGTTTCTCCAGGAAATCTTTCAGAACATTTGCAATGGCATACAGATTACGGATTTCTTCCTGCTCCCGCTCTCTGTCATCCCTGATATGGCACTTCGGCATGGAAATGACTATCCGGTACGCAATCAGATCCCGGAAACCATTCAGCTTTTTTTTCAATTCCTCAAAGGGCGGATAATCCCCGTGCCCGGTATAATAATCATAGATGTATTCCACAATATAACCGTTAAACTTTGTTTCCGCGCGAATCAGCGATTTGATCCTCCCTTTAAAAGTAAAGGAGAGACTGGAGTATTCCTTTGCCATATACTTGTAAAATTCCCTGATTTTCTGTGACTGCGCCGTCAGGAAATCATTATGCTCCAGCAGATCCGAAGTACGCTTTAAAAACGTACAATGCAGCCGATCTACCTCGTTCTGATTTTTTTCTGCTGAAATCTGCAGATCCCGGGCATATTTTTTCAGAATTTTCAGCACCGTATCTCCAGAATATAAATAATCATTTAACGATATCATCATTCACACCTTACTTTTGTTACTGCTTCTTTTCATCCTGCCGGGCAGGCTTTTTCCTTCTTATTATGCCACAAAACAGATAGATCCGTCAAAAACACGATTCTCCCTATTATACTCCGAATCGAATGCAAAGTAATTCCCGCAGGGCTCCTTGACAGCTCTGCGGGAATCTGTGATTTATAAATACTTTTTATGCTTTTAATATCTCCATCAGCATCTCTCTGACCGCTCCGGCATCTGCCTTTCCTTTCAGCGCCCTCATGCTCTGTCCCATCAGCGCTCCGAAGGCTTTCTCTTTGCCGCCCTTATAATCCGCCACTGCCTGCGGGTTATCCGCGATAACTTTTTCAACCGCTTCCCAGATGGCGCCTTCATCATTTACGGTCTTCAGTCCGTTTTCTTCCACATATTTCTCCGGATCCACGTCATCCGTGAAAATGTGTTCAAAGACTTTTCTCGCAACGGAAGCGCTGATTGTTCCGGCATCGGTCATATCGATCAGCTTCGCCAGATGTTCCGGTGAAAGCACCAGATCTTCAGGCTCCATGCTCTTGTCCTTCATCAGACGGAACATCTCACCCATGATCCAGTTGGATACTTTCTTCGGCTTGCCGCAGAGTTCAACAGCCTTCTCAAAAAGGTCTGCCACACGTTTGGACTCTGTGATCAGTTCCGCGTCATACTGAGGAATATCAAATTCTTTCTTATACCGCTCCAGCTTCTCGGTGCGCAGTTCCGGCTGCTGTGCCCTGATCTTCGCGATCCATTCGTCACTGATCACAATGGGCACCAGATCCGGCTCCGGGAAATAGCGATAGTCCTGAGCATCCTCCTTGGAACGCATGGCGTAGGAATGTTCCTTATTATCATCCCAGCGTCTTGTCTCCTGGATAACTTCTTTTCCTTCTTCCAGAAGTTCGATCTGTCTCTGACGCTCCCCGTCAATGGCATGGACAATGGCCTTGAAGGAGTTCAGGTTCTTCATCTCCGTTCTCGTTCCGAACTCTTCCGCTCCCACTTCACGGACAGACAGGTTTACGTCCGCACGCATGGAACCTTCCTGCAGTTTACAGTCCGAGACGCCAAGATACTGTGCGATCATGCGCAGCTTCTCAAGATAGGCGATCACTTCATCCGCTGAGCGCATATCCGGCTCGGAGACAATCTCCACCAGCGGCACGCCGCTTCGGTTGTAATCTACCAGAGAGGTGTCGTCCCACTCATCGTGAACCAGCTTTCCGGCATCTTCCTCCATATGCATCTCATGAATCCGTACTTTCTTCGGTCCTGCGGATGTATCGATCTCCACGTATCCATCCCTTGCGATGGGCAGGTAGAGCTGTGAGATCTGATAGTTCTGCGGGTTGTCCGGATAGAAATAGTTCTTGCGGTCAAACTTGCAGACCTGTGTAATCCTGCAGTTTGTGGCGAGTCCCAGCGCCATGGCATACTCGACTACCTGTTTGTTCAGCACCGGAAGGGATCCGGGCATTCCGGTACATACCGGACAGGTATGAGTGTTGGGCGCGCTTCCGAATTCCGTGCTGCATCCGCAGAAGATCTTTGTCTTTGTAGCAAGCTCGATATGAACTTCAAGTCCGATCACTGTCTCATACTGTTTCGCCATCTTAACGCGCCTCCTTTCCGTCAGCTGCCTGGCTCTGCGCCGCCGCGCCATCCAGATCCGCCATTTTCTCATACTGTTTTCCCGTAGCGCACTCATAAGTATACGCCGCGCGGATCAGTGTCTTTTCCTCAAATGCATTTCCGATCAGCTGCATGCCGACAGGAAGTCCCTTACTGTCTTTTCCAACCGGAACGCTCATGCCCGGAAGTCCCGCCAGATTGACGGAAATCGTATAGATATCTCCCAGGTACATCTTCAGCGGGTCGCTTAAGCTCTTGCCCAGCTCCGGCGCTGTGGTAGGCGCCGCAGGCCCGAGGATGATATCATATGTTTCAAATGCCTTGTCAAATTCCTGTTTGATCAGAGCCTTCGTGCGGAGCGCTTTCAGGTAATACGCATCATAATATCCTGAACTTAAGACGAAAGATCCCAGCATGATTCTGCGCTTCACTTCCGCGCCGAATCCCTCTGATCTCGTCTTTTTATACATGTTGTGAAGCCCTTCGTAGTCCGAACTGCGGTAGCCGTATTTCACTCCGTCGAATCGCTCCAGGTTGGAGCTGGCCTCCGCGTCCGCAATGGTATAGTATGCCGGGATTGCATATTTCACAAGTCCCAGATCAAACATCTCCACCACGGCCCCCTGCTCTTCCAGCACTTTCGCCGCATTCATAACCGCTTCTTTCACTTCCGGATCCAGACCGTCTCCCATGTAATCTTTCGGGATTCCGATCTTCAGCCCCTTCACATCACTGACAAGAGCTTCCGTGAAACGGTAATCTTCTCTTGCGATGGATGTGCTGTCCTTCGGGTCGTGAGACGCGATCGCCTCCAGAAATGCCGCGCAGTCAGATACGTCTTTCGCGATGGGGCCGATCTGATCCAGTGATGAGCCATACGCTACAAGGCCGTATCTGGATACGGTTCCGTATGTCGGCTTCATTCCGACCACACCACAGTAGGAACTGGGCTGGCGGATGGAACCGCCGGTATCTGATCCAAGCGCTCCGAAACACTCGCCTGCTGCCACCGCCGCGCAGGAACCGCCTGAGGAACCGCCCGGTACATGTGCCGTATTGTGCGGATTCTTCGTCGGTCCGTAATAAGAAGTCTCTGTTGTGCTTCCCATGGCGAATTCATCCATGTTGGTTTTTCCAAGGATGACCACGCCTGCCTTCTTCAGATTCTCCACTGCTTCCGCCGTATAGGTGGGTTTAAAATTTGAAAGGATTTTTGAGCTGCATGTGGTCAGCTGATCCTTAATGCACATATTGTCTTTTATCGCAACCGGAACTCCTGCCAGCGGACTGTCAAGTTCTCCCGCATCAATCTTCTTCTGAATCTCGTCTGCCTGGGCATAAGCGTCTTCCCTGTCAAGAGTTACATAACTGTTGATGACCGGCTCCGCAGCTTCCGCCTTCTCCAGTGCCGCGTCAACGGCCTGTCTGACGGTCACTTCACCGGCTTTGATCTTTTTCGCCAGCTCAAGAGCTGTAAGTTCTAATATTTCCATCTTTCCTGCCGCCTTTCCTTAACCGATCGTCCTCGGAACTTCAAAAGTATCGTCCTTGCGCTGCGGCGCATTGGCCAGCGTGTCCGCCCTTCCGTCCCCATTTGTCACCACGTCCTCCCGGAACACATTATTTACCGGAAACACATGGGACATTGGTTCAATCCCTGTTGTGTCAAGTTCATTCAGTGTATCGATATAATCCAGCATCTTTTCCATGTCAGCCTTGGCAGCTTCTTTCTCCTCGTCCGAAAGCTCCAGCTTTGCCAGAATACCGACATATTCAATCGTCTCGTCCGATATTTTATTTGCCATGTCCGTCTCCTTCCTGCCGGCGTTCATCCGCCGGTCTGTTTTCTGTCCTATGGTTCCAGTCTGCTCATGTCTCTCGGGAAGAGAGTGGTCTCTCTTACGTTGTCATCCCCGGTCAGTTTCATGGTCAGGCGCTCAAGGCCGATTCCAAGACCTCCGTGGGGCGGCATTCCGTATTTGAACGCGCTTAAATACTGCTCCATGCCCTCGTCTGTCATGCCCCGCTGCTCCATCTTCTCAAGAAGCATGTTGTAGTCGTGGATACGCTGACCGCCTGTAGTGATCTCCATACCGCGGAACAGAAGGTCAAAGCTTAAGGTGTATTTCGGATCCGCCGGATCATCCATTGCGTAGAAAGGACGTTTTCTGGACGGATAATGCGTAACAAATACAAAATCAGCATCCCATTTTTCTTTCGCGTAACGGCTGATCAGCACTTCTTCCTCCGGTTCCAGATCGTAGGGGCTTCTGATCTTGCGCCCGTACTCTTCGGAAACCTTCTGCTTGATCTCATCGAATCTCACTGCCGGGATCTCATCCGTCTTCGGAAGTTCGATTCCGAGAATCTTCAGTTCCTGCGCGTACTCTCTTTTCAGGAGATCCATCGTGTACTGAAGATATCCGGTTTCCATCGCCATGATATCCTCGAATCCTTCGATATATCCCATCTCAAAATCAAGGCTTGTATATTCGTTCAGATGGCGCTTCGTGTTGTGCTTCTCCGCGCGGAACACCGGCGCTGTCTCAAATACGCGGTCAAACACGCCCACCATCATCTGTTTATAAAACTGCGGACTCTGCTGAAGGATCGCAGGTCTGTGGAAATATTCGAGACGGAAAAGGTTCGCGCCGCCCTCCGCGCTCTTCGCGCCGATCTTCGGTGTGTGTATCTCTGTAAACCCTTCCCCGTACAGGAAATCCCGGAATCCTCTTACCAGCCCTTCCTGAATCCGGAATCTCGCACGCTCCCGGATATTCCGAAGGGAGATAGGACGGTAGTTCAGCTTCGCTTCCAGAGATGTGTTCATCTTCCACTTTGCGATCGGCAGAGGCATGGGCGCTGCAGGTTCGCTTAAGATCCGGATTCCTCTCAGACGGATCTCAATGCCGTGAGGCGCTTTCTCAGACTCCGCAACGATTCCTTCCACTTCCACGGACGCTGCCTCTTTCACGTCTTTAATGTCGAATCCGGACACACCTTTCTCATAGACACACTGCACAAGACCTTCCCGTTTTCTGAGAATGACAAAAGCCACAGTTCCCATATCGCGGATCGTGTGGACTGCGCCGTTTACTTTCACGGTCTGTCCTTTCACATCCTCTTTCAGCAGTTCCGCAAGTTCCAAAGTTTCTGTTTTCTTTACTCCTTTTACCAGTTCCATTTTTCTTTCTCCTTTCAGATGCCATATCCCGGGAAAAAAGAAAATCCCGGGATACTTACAGTATCCCGGGACGGAAATTATCAAGATAAAATCCGCGGTACCACCCGCATTGAACCTTGCACTAAGACCTGATCTGCTTCCGGCTCGACCTGCATTCATCAAGCACTGTGTCCAAGGAAGTTCCGTTCGCTAAGTTCGGCCTGCGCCTTTGGCTTGCCCTCACTAATCTCACAGAACAACCTCGCACTAGGACTCGACCTGCGCCTCCGGCTTGCTCTCGTCAAGTGCTTTCGGTTCCTCTCTTTGCATGTAACGTATGCTACACGTACCGCCCTACTTGGGTTCAGACGGTCAGCTCCCAAGTGTTCCCTTAGTCTTCTCCGCTGTCCGGCGCTCTCAGTCGGTGACGCCAACTTCCTGTCAGTTTCTGAAAACCAGAGTCTTGTTCATCGCCTTTTTCATTTCAACAGTTTTGTTTCAACGCTTTAGCCTGTTAAAATATGTTTCCAATAATAGCACATCATATTCAAATTTGCAACAATTTTTTTTAATTAAATATCTGCTCAGCGGTTTTGTTCATTAACACACGATTTTAAAATAGCCGAAACCAGGGGAAATTTCAGAACGTATTTCTGCGGAGACGGAGATGCGTGCGGGTTCCGCTACAGGAAATAAGTGCAGCTAAAAGTTCCGGGTGCGGACTA
>CALWBC010000121.1 GCA_944375755.1 uncultured Mediterraneibacter sp.
TATTCCGAACCGGGGCGCTTATGTGACCGGAATCTCCAACAAAGATATCTGGGATATTTATGTAATGCGTTCCATGCTGGAAGGACTCTGCGCGAGATGGGCGGCCGAGCATATCACGGATGAACAGCTTGACGAACTGGAAGAAGCGATTCTTCTGTCCGAGTTCCAGATGAAAAAGGAGAGTAGGTTCAATCCGGAGCAGGTGGCGGCGCTGGACACGAAATTTCACGCTGTTCTGTACGAGGCGTCCGGAAGCCGGATTTTGAGCCGCGTGCTTACGGATTTTCACAATTATGTTCAGATGGCCAGAAAATCATCGATTGTATCCGAAGACAGAGCGCGCAAATCCATAAGGGAACACCGGCAGATCCTGCGCGCGATTCATGACCGGGATGCGGAGATGGCGGAGCAGCTCGCCAACGAGCACATTCTTCATGTGATGCAGAATCTGAAAAAGCAGGGGTATTAATGAAAATTAATCATAAAAAACAGGAGGACAAAACGAATGGAAAAAATTAAGATGACCACACCGCTGGTAGAGATGGACGGGGATGAGATGACAAGAATTCTCTGGAAGATGATCAAAGATGAGCTTCTTCTCCCGTATATTGATCTGAAGACAGAATACTATGACCTGGGGCTGGAACACAGAAATGAGACGAACGACCAGGTTACCGTTGACTCTGCCATGGCGACAAAGAAGTATAAAGTGGCGGTGAAATGTGCGACGATTACACCGAATGCCGCGCGTATGGACGAGTACAACTTAAAGGAAATGTGGAAGAGCCCGAACGGAACAATCCGTGCCATTCTGGATGGAACCGTATTCCGCGCTCCGATTGTAGTGAAAGGAATTGAGCCCTGTGTAAAGAACTGGAAAAAGCCGATCACAATCGCGAGACACGCATACGGCGATGTGTACAAGGGATCCGAAATGAAGATACCGGGCGCAGGAAAAGTAGAGCTTGTCTATACGGCGGAGGATGGAACCCAGACAAAAGAGCTGGTACATAATTTTGACGGCCCGGGAATCGTACAGGGTATGCATAATCTGAACAAATCCATCGAAAGCTTTGCGAGAAGCTGCTTCTCCTACGCGCTGGATACAAAGCAGGATCTGTGGTTCGCAACAAAGGATACCATTTCCAAAAAATACGACCATACATTCAAGGATATTTTCCAGGAGATCTATGATGCTGAGTATGACGAGAAGTTCAAAGAAGCGGGAATTGAGTATTTCTATACACTGATTGACGATGCTGTTGCCCGTGTTATGAAATCAGAAGGCGGATATATCTGGGCATGCAAGAATTATGACGGCGATGTGATGAGCGATATGGTATCT
Source organism: uncultured Mediterraneibacter sp. (assembly GCA_944375755.1). Lineage (GTDB taxonomy): Bacteria > Bacillota > Clostridia > Lachnospirales > Lachnospiraceae > Mediterraneibacter. The sequence goes on from CALWBC010000121.1 coordinate 1,346, forward strand.
TCCGCGTTTGGTTCACTGGCCATGATGACATCTGTTCTTGTGTCTCCGGAAGGATACTATGAGTATGAGGCGGCTCACGGCACCGTGCAGCGCCATTATTACAAACACCTGAAAGGTGAGGAGACATCCACCAACTCAGTCGCAACGATTTTCGCATGGACAGGTGCGCTCAGAAAACGTGGCGAACTTGACGGAAATAAAGAACTTATGGAGTTCGCGGACAGACTGGAAAAAGCAACGATTGACACCATCGAAGCCGGAGAGATGACAAAGGATCTGGCACTGATCACAACCATTGAGAATCCGACCGTGCTTAACAGTGAAGGGTTTATCAAGGCGATTGCGAAGAGGCTGTAGAAAAAAATAAATGAACCGGGAATCTGCTAAAAGCAGGATTGAAAATGGAACAACTCGCATTCCGCTCAGACAATTCCATTTTCAATCCAACGCAGCTTCCCGGTTCATTAACTTTTTCTAAAGTTCCTTTCGAAGTCACCGGATACGACATCCATTTTCATCGAAAGGCTATTATGTTTTTATTCCCTGCTTTGCCCGGCTCAAACGCGTAGCTTAATTTTAAATTTTAAGTAATCTTTGTTTATATTCGTTCATAAATGCTGTTTTATATTTATCTGTGACTACTGACATATAGAGACTGGACGCCAGCAGATCGTTCCGCAGCATCTTCTGACCTGCTGCGGGGAGTTCCGAACTTTCGGAAAGGCGGGCGAGAAGCGGGAGCGGGCTTTCTTTTGCGATGCGGGAGAGCAGTTTCCCGCGGTCTTTCCGGAAGCCGAGGAGGCGTGCGTAATAGTGGTATCCGCACTCCATGTATTCCGCTACATCCGCTTTTTTGATTCCCAGCATAATATGCAGAAGCGCCCGGTTGATCCGGGTCTGTGTTGTCTCGCGGGTTTTCAGCAGCTCGCAGAACTGCTGATAGTTAAAGAAATTATCCAGCTGCGCGTAGATGCGGTGGGCAAGCTCTTCGGAGACGTCCATATACTGGAGCAGACGGCCGGGATGTTTGTTGAGCAGCTTGTACTTCAGGAGGATTGAAAAATCATTCTGATAGATCGGGTAGGTTACCCGGTGGTAATCTTTGAGCAGCTCCAGGCATGAGGCCGGAACCTGGTCTTCCAGTTCGTTCAGAATACCGGAAAACGAGGTGTCTTCAAAAGTACCGCCGGTCCACTCGGTGCTGAGGGTGGAGCCGGAATAGGCGAGAAGAGAGCGGATGGCGGAGGCGGAACTGTAGCTGTCCCTGGAGAGATTTTCCTCGTGGTAATGAGAACCCCGGCGCAGTATTGTGTACGGGCGCATGGAACTGCCCAGCTTTTTCAGCGCTTTCAGGTACTCGATGCCCAGGATGTTGTTCGGGTCTTTCAGAATGTCGGCATGGCCGGCGCTTCGGCTGTATTCTGTCATGGCGCTGAAACGGGCGGTCGGGTATGAAGCTCCGTTTTTCAGATGCTTTTTCAGAAGATGACGGTATTCTGCCGGCTCTTCGGCTAAAATGGAGGCAACGTGCTGCAGGGCGTTCAGATCATTACACTCACTGCCAAAGCAGATGGAATCGACAACGCCGAGATTGTCCAGCAGAGAAACAGCGCCCGTGGCAAAATATTCGGCGCTTCCTGTCGCATAGCAGACCGGAAGCTCAAACACGGCGGAAGCCCCGCATTTCAGTGCCATTTCGGCACGCAGGCGTTTTGGCATAATGGCAGGAACGCCTCTCTGGACATAGTCGCCGCTCATTACGACAATGACGGTGTCGGCTCCGGTCACCCGTTTGGCTTCCTGTATATGATAAAGGTGTCCGTTGTGAAACGGATTGTATTCGGCAATCAGACCTACAATTTTCATAAGAATCTCCTTGTATATAAAATTCCTCCATATTATACTATAAAAAGATGATTTCAAACAGCCGGAAATCGGAATTGAAAATAAAAAGATAGAAAAGGGTGGACGCATGGAACAGGATAACAGAATTAATATCGAGCGAATCATAAAACTTCTGGAGGAACATGATTTTAAGCAGCTGAAGGAAGAACTGGAAACCATGCATCCGGTGGATATCGTAGATGCCCTTGAGGAACTGGACAAGAAGCAGAGGACTCTGGTTTTCCGTCTGCTGGCAAAAGAAGAGGCGGCGGAAGTATTCACGGACATGAACAGCGATATGCGTGAGGATCTGATTAACGCGCTGACGGACTCGGAGCTGGAAGAGGTTATGGACGAGATGTACGTGGACGATACGGTCGATGTACTGGAAGAGATGCCTGCCAACGTGGTGGACAGGCTTCTGCTCGTGACGGACGAGGATACAAGACAGAAGATCAACGCTCTCCTTCAGTATCCGGAGGACAGTGCGGGCAGCATCATGAACGTGGAGTATATCAGTCTGCGGAAAGAGATGACGGTTGCGGATGCGATCCTGAAGATCCGTCAGGTTGGAATCAATAAGGAAACCATCTATACCTGCTATGTGACGGAGAAAAAGAAGCTGATCGGCATGGTTGATGTGAAGGATCTTCTGACAGCCGGAGAATCCAGGCTGATCGGAGAAATCATGGATGAAAACGTCATATATGCACGGACGCTGGATGACCAGGAAAAGGTGGCGAACCAGATTAACAAATACGGCCTGATCGCGATTCCGATCATTGACCATGAGGACTGTCTGGTCGGAATTGTTACGGTAGACGATGCGATGCTTGTCCTTCAGGATGAGACGACAGAAGACATCAGCATCATGGCCGGTGTCAGCCCCAATGAGGATTCCTATTTTGAAACCTCTGTATTCCGTCAGGCGAAAAACCGCACGCCGTGGCTGATGCTTCTCATGCTCTCCGCGACGATTACAGGGGAGATCCTCGGATATTACGAGAATGCGATGGCGGTTATGCCGGTGTTGATTACGTTTATTCCCATGCTGATGGGAACAGGCGGAAACTGCGGTTCCCAGAGTTCAACGCTGGTGATCCGCGGGCTGGCGGTAGGCGAGATTGAATTCAAGGATATTTTCAAGGTGATTTTTAAGGAAGTTCGGGTGGCACTGATTGTGGGAACCCTTCTTGCTGTTGTGAACGGCATCAGAATCTGTCTGATGTATGACTGGAATGTAATGCTGGCCGTGGCGCTGGGGATTACAATGATCTCGGTGGTAATCATGGCGAAATGTATCGGATGCGTACTGCCGCTGGTGGCAAAAAAGATCGGTCTTGACCCGGCGATCATGGCGGCACCGCTGATCACAACCATACTGGATACCTGTACCATCCTTGTTTATTTTAATATTGTGACCGCGTTTTTCCATCTGTAGAAGAAGTCTGTGGAAAGGAAAGCGTGTCCTGGGGAAGGAAGAACAGAAAAGGAGTCGGCTGTCTGCCGGCTCTTTTTCCGTGCGGGACGGCGACAGATTGTTATTTTTGTAACAATGTAATAAAGATAACAGCGGATTCAGGAATATTGTACCTGAAAATGCACATAAAAATAAGCGGGAATCCCTTGTATACAAAAAAAGTTTGCATTATAATAAAACATGTGATTAATATGAAAGGTGGCTTAACACAATGGGATTTATTGATGAAATCAAGGCGAGAGCAAAAGCTGACAAAAAAACAATTGTTCTCCCGGAGACAGAGGACGAAAGAACTTATAAAGCAGCGGAGACAATCTTAAAAGAAGGGATTGCCGACCTGATCCTTGTAGGAAGCAAAGAAGAGATCGAGAAAAACAAAGGTACATATGATATTTCAGGCGCGGCTACAATTGATCCCGCGACAAGCGACAAGACAGAGGGATACATCGCTAAGCTTGTGGAACTCAGACAGAAAAAGGGAATGACAGAAGAGCAGGCAAGAGAGATTCTTCTGAACAACTACCTGTATTATGGAGTTATGATGGTAAAGATGGGCGATGCGGACGGAATGGTTTCCGGAGCATGCCACTCTACAGCGGATACACTTCGTCCGTGCCTTCAGATCCTGAAGACAAAACCGGGCACAAAACTTGTTTCCGCATTCTTCCTTATGGTTGTTCCGGACTGTGAGATGGGCGACCACGGAACATTTATCTTCGGCGATGCCGGCCTGGAGCAGAATCCGGATCCGGAGAAACTTGCGAACATCGCAATTTCTTCTGCAGAGTCCTTCCGTACACTGACAGGACACGAGCCGATTGTGGCTATGCTTTCCCACTCTACAAAGGGAAGCGCGAAACATCCGGATGTAGATAAAGTTGTGGAGGCGACAAGAATCGCTCACGAGCTTGATCCGGAACTGAAACTGGATGGAGAGCTTCAGCTTGACGCTGCCATTGTTCCGGAAGTAGGAGCTTCCAAGGCACCGGGCAGCACAGTCGCAGGACATGCCAACGTTCTGATCTTCCCGGACCTTGATGCCGGAAACATCGGATACAAACTGGTTCAGAGACTTGGAAAGGCAGAAGCCTACGGACCGCTGACACAGGGAATTGCGGCACCGGTTAACGATCTGTCCAGAGGATGCAGCGCAGAAGATATCGTGGGCGTTGTAGCCATCACAGCCGTACAGTCTCAGGCTATGGAATAATCCGGACATATCCTGAAGACGGGAGAGAAAGATCCGTGCAGGATCTTATATATGAACGATAAAACAGTGAAGTTCACTGGCAATAAAGTAAGAAATAACAAGCGCATGGGAGGAAAGAAAATGAACGTATTAGTAATTAACTGCGGAAGTTCTTCTCTGAAATTCCAGCTGATCAATGCGGAATCAGAGGAAGTGCTGGCGAAAGGACTCTGTGAGAGAATCGGAATCGACGGACGTCTTACCTATCAGCCGGAAGGCGGGGAAAAGGAGAAATCCGACAAGCCGATGCCGACCCATACGGAGGCGATTCAGTATGTGATCGAGGCTCTGACAAATCCGAAGACAGGTGTGGTGAAGAGCCTTGACGAGATCGGAGCTGTCGGCCACCGTGTGGTACATGGAGGAGAGAAGTTCGCATCTTCCGTTGTCATTACAGATGAAGTGAAGAAAGCCGTAGAGGAGTGCAATGACCTTGCGCCGCTGCACAATCCTGCGAATCTGATCGGTGTTGATGCATGCGAGAAGCTGATGCCGAACACTCCCATGGTCGCTGTATTTGACACGGCATTCCATCAGACAATGCCTGAGAAAGCTTATATGTACGGACTTCCGTATGAGTACTATGAGAAATACAAAGTAAGACGTTACGGTTTCCACGGGACAAGCCACAGCTTTGTTTCCCGCAGAGCTGCGGAAGTGATGGAGAAACCTTACGATCAGCTGAAAACGATTGTGTGCCATCTTGGAAATGGCTCCAGTGTAACCGCTGTATTGAACGGAAAATCTGTTGACACTTCCATGGGTCTTACACCGCTTGAGGGACTTGTAATGGGAACACGTTCCGGAGATATTGATCCGGCAATCATGGAATTCATTGCCCAGAAAGAGGATCTTGACATCGCGGGTGTGATGAATGTGCTGAACAAAAAATCAGGTGTATTCGGACTTTCCGGCGGACTTTCCAGCGATTTCCGTGACCTGACAGACGCGATGAACGCAGGAGACAAGAAAGCGAAAATCGCGATGGATGTATTCTCCTACCGTGTGGCAAAATATATCGGCGCTTACGCTGCGGCCATGAACGGCGTGGATGATATCGTGTTTACCGCGGGAATCGGTGAGAACGATGACTATGTAAGAGAGCAGGTATGCAGCTACCTCGGATACCTTGGCGTTGATTTTGATAAAGAGGCAAATGACGGTCTGAGAGGAAAAGAACAGGAGATCACAAAACCGGGCTCAAAAGTACGTGTTTTTGTTATCCCGACAAACGAAGAGCTGGCAATTGCAAGAGAGACACTGGCTCTCGTAAAATAATCGGATCGCGGAACTTGTGTTTCGCCGCATGAATCTGGGAAGTGGACAGGACGGGGAGGCCCCGGAGACGGGGCCGACCTGTCCGTCTTTTTTATCTGCCGCGGAGTGATTTTTTTAAAATTTTCTGTGGTGAGATTCTTTTTATTTTTTTGTTGACAAACATAATTTACATGATATAATAGTCTAGGTATGAATAGGAGTAAATAACTATGTTAATTAACCTATCAGACGTATTGTCAGACCAGCATAAGACAGTTGAAGAGACTGTGACGCTGTCGATGGATCAGATCCGGACGAAGTCCGGAGAATATCCGGTTATCGAGAGTGATCCGGTGCATGTCCGTGTGGAACATGTCAGGGGGAAGGAGCTGCTGATTCATGCAGATACCAGACTTGTGACGCTGATTCCGTGTGACAGATGCCTGGAGGATGTCAGACATGAATTCGTAATAGACTGTACGAGGCATGTTGATTTAGGTCTCTCCGACGCAGAACTGACAGAGGAGCTGGATGAATCAACTTTTATTGACGGATATCATCTTGACGTGGACAAACTGCTCTATAATGAGCTTTTGCCGGAATGGCCGGAGAAAGTACTTTGCAGAGAAGACTGTAAAGGTCTGTGCAAGGTGTGCGGTCAGAATCTGAATACGGGGTCCTGCGACTGTGAAGAACCGGGACTTGATCCTAGAATGTCAGTTGTCCGTGATTTATTTAAGAATTTTAAGGAGGTGTAACCTATGTCAATCTGTCCAAAGAATAAATCTTCAAAGGCAAGAAGAGATAAGAGAAGAGCTAACTGGAAGATGAGCGCTCCGAATCTTGTAAGATGCAGCAAGTGCGGCGAGCTCATGATGCCTCACCGTGTATGCAAGGCTTGCGGCGCATACAACAAGCGTGAGATCATTTCCGTTGATTAATTCTGATTAATTCATGGAAGCAGAAAAGGCGTAAAAACTTTTGGTTTTACGTCTTTTTTTATTGATTTTTATAATGTTTTCCAGTAGAATGTTTTCAGTAGTGTTAGGAGGAAACAGAATGTCTGATATTACGAGAGTTGCCCTTGACGCGATGGGAGGAGATAATGCTCCCGGAGAGATCGTAAAGGGCGCGGTAGAGGCAGTACAGCAGAGAGAGGACATTGAGATTCTGCTGACAGGGAAAGAGGATGTGCTCAGAGAGGAGCTGTCGCGCTACACTTACCCGGAGGATAAAATCCGGATCGTGAACGCAACCGAAGTGATCGAGACGGCAGAGCCCCCGGTGAAGGCGATTCGCGGGAAGAAGGACTCTTCCATTGTAGTTGCAATGAAGATGGTGAAAAACGGGGAGGCTGACGCCTTTGTTTCGGCTGGAAGTACAGGTGCTGTTCTCGTGGGAGGACAGGTACTGGTCGGCAGGATAAAGGGAGTGGAGAGACCGCCGCTTGCACCGCTGATTCCAACTCTGAAAGGTGTGTCCCTTCTGATTGACTGCGGAGCGAATGTGGATGCCCGCCCGTCCCATCTGGTACAGTTTGCCAGAATGGGGTCTATCTATATGGAAAGCGTGGTCGGCAAGAAAAATCCAACGGTCGGGATTGTCAACATCGGCGCGGAGGAAGAAAAGGGAAACGCGCTTGTCAAGGAGACGTTCCCGCTTCTGAAGGCATGCAGGGACATCAATTTTATCGGCAGTGTGGAGGCGCGGGAGATCCCGTACGGCAACGTAGACGTAATTGTCTGCGAGGCGTTTGTCGGCAATGTAATCCTTAAACTCTACGAAGGAGTGGGGGGTGCCCTGATCAAAAAAGTAAAACAGGGCATGATGTCGAATCTTCGAAGCAAGATCGGCGCTCTTCTGGTCAAGCCTGCGCTGAAGGCGACCATGAAAGACTTTGATGCGAGCGAGTATGGCGGGGCGCCGCTGCTCGGGCTGAAAGGCCTTGTTGTAAAGACTCACGGAAGCTCTGATTCCGTGGAGGTTTGCAATTCCATCATCCAGTGCGTCACCTTTAAGGAACAGAAAATCAATGAAAAGATAAAGGAAGCAATTGAAAAGGCGCAGGAAGAAAACAAAGAAAGTGAGTAAAGTAAGGAGGATCTGATTATGGAATTTGAAAAACTTCAGGACATTATTGCGGACGTTCTCAACGTACAGAAAGATGAGATTAAACCGGAGACTACATTTGTAGATGATCTGGGCGCAGATTCACTGGATATCTTTCAGATCATAATGGGAATCGAAGAGGAATTCGATATCGAGATCGACAATGAGGAAGCGGAAAAAATAGTAACGGTTCAGGATGCTGTGGATCAGATAAAAAAAGCAGTGGAATAAGATCAGATAAAAGGAAAAAGCCCCTGTGGGCTTTTTCCTTTTCAGAAGAAAAGAATGATCAGGAAAAGGACGAATACAGGTAGGAAATATGACAGATAAATTACGAGAACTGGAAAAGAAGATCGGGTATGAATTTCGCGATTTTTCACTGCTGAAGCGGGCGATGATGCACAGTTCCTATACAAATGAGAAGCATCTGCCGAAATATGAGTGCAATGAGAGACTGGAATTTCTGGGAGACGCGGTGCTGGAGCTTGTATCCAGCGAATTTTTATTCAGGGAGTCTCCGACCATGCCGGAAGGCGAACTGACGAAGACCAGGGCCAGTATGGTGTGCGAGCCTTCACTTGCGCTGTGCGCGAGGGATCTGGATCTGGGCAGTTATCTGCTCCTTGGAAAAGGGGAGGAGGCAACCGGAGGACGGGAACGCGACTCGGTGACTTCGGATGCCATGGAAGCGCTGATTGGCGCGGTTTATCTGGACGGTGGTTTTACTAATGCAAAAGAGTTCATACACAGGTATGTACTCACGGATCTTGAGGATAAGAAACTCTTTTATGATAGTAAAACTATCCTTCAGGAGATGGTGCAGGCAGAAAAACGGGCAGGTGTTACATATCGGCTGCTCAAAGAAGAAGGGCCTGGCCACAATAAAAGCTTCTATGTTCAGGTTCTGATTGGAGAAGAGCCTTATGGAGACGGAAAGGGACGTACGAAGAAAGCGGCGGAACAGCAGGCAGCTTACAGGGCGATCCTGAAGCTTCGAAATCAAAAGTAAAGCAGGTGTTATATGTACTTAAAAAATATCGAGGTTCAGGGCTTTAAATCTTTCGCGAACAGAATCCGGTTTGACTTCCACAACGGAATCACCGGAATCGTGGGGCCCAATGGCAGCGGGAAGAGCAATGTGGCGGACGCTGTGCGCTGGGTGCTCGGCGAGCAGAGAGCGAAACAGCTCAGAGGCGGAAGCATGCAGGATGTTATCTTTTCCGGAACAGAGAACAGAAAACCACTGAGCTATGCGTCTGTAGCCATTACACTGGATAATTCGGATCATAAGCTTCCCGTGGAATTCGAGGAGGTCACCGTTACACGTAAGCTCTACCGTTCAGGCGAAAGTGAGTATATGATCAACGGATCCGCATGCCGCCTGAAGGACATCAATGAGATGTTCTATGACACCGGTATCGGCAAGGAAGGTTATTCCATTATCGGACAGGGGCAGATTGACAAGATTCTGAGCGGAAAACCGGAAGAGCGCAGGGAGCTTTTCGATGAAGCCGTCGGTATTGTGAAATTTAAACGCCGGAAGAATCTTTCGCTGAAAAAACTGGAGGAAGAGCGGCTGAATCTGACCCGTGTAAACGATATCCTTCAGGAGCTGGAAAAGCAGCTGGGACCTCTGGAGAAGCAGTCGGAGACAGCGAAGGAATACCTGAAGAAAAAAGAAGAATTAAAGACTTATGATATCAATATGTTCCTTCTGGAGGAGGAACGGCTCAGAGAGCGAATCAGAGACCTGGAGGGCAAGTATGATCTGGCGTCTTCCGAAATGGAAGAGTCCAATGAGCGCTATGAGATGATGAAGGCGGAGTATGAGGCCATCGAGGAGGAAGTGGAAGAAATCGATCTCGCCATTGAGACAGCGCGAAATCAGATGAATGAGACTAATCTCCT
>CALWBC010000122.1 GCA_944375755.1 uncultured Mediterraneibacter sp.
CTCACGCAGTCCCCTGTTTTTGAACTGGTTCATCCGATCGGGAAAACGCATCGGCGGCTGTTGTTTCCACCAGAAACCTTCCCGTCAATCAACAAAATAAGCTTTCGAAAATAAAAGGCGGCGCGGCTGAAAGGTGCTGAAATCTGTAGTACCTTCCGGCCGCGCCTTGTTTTCTTACAGCTGTTTATTCATTCACTTCCTATTTGAAAGATTACGAAACAAGCCCCATTTCTCAATACCTTTTCTGCGGAGATGGAGATGTGGGAGGGTGACTTCGGAGGGAAATCCAGTGCATCTTAAAGTTCCGGGGGCGGACGTTAAGGCTGGCGGCGGAGTTGTCTGAGCATAAGCGAGTTCTCCGCCGGCAGTCTTTGCATTTAGTCCGCACCCGGAACTTTTAGCTGCACTTATTTCCTGGAGCGGAACCCGTACACATCTCCGTCCCCGCAGAAATACGTTCTGGAGTTTTCTTCTGGTTTCGTCTGTTTTGAAACCTTCCCGTTAATGAACAAAACAGCTGCTAAAAGTCCCTTGAAAAAGATACATATCTTAGAAAAAAGTCCCTTGAAAAAATTGATAATATATTAAAAAGTCCCTTGAAAAAATCCACAATTTTTGTATATACTAATTAGAAAGGAGGTGGATTATATGCTGAAAAGAAAGGTGGAGCAACGATTAGAAGAATGGAAAAATACGGAACATCACAAACCTCTGATTATAAAAGGGTGCAGGCAGTGTGGAAAAACATTTTCGGTTCTGAATTTTGCAAAAAAGAATTATAAACATGTTGTATACCTGAATTTCTTTGAGAATCCGGATTTTACATCCGTGTTTTCCGGATCGTTAGAGGTAGATAATATTATCATGATGCTGTCGGCTTTGCTGGGAAAAGAAGCTGTCTTTGAAGCGGGGGAAACAATTCTGATTTTTGATGAAATTCAGGAGTGTCCGGAAGCAAGAACCGCGCTTAAATTTTTTCAGCTGGACGGACGATTTGATGTGATTGGCACGGGATCCCTCCTGGGAGTTAAAGGCTATGGAAAAGAACCGAAATCGATACCGGTTGGTTATGAGTCCATTATAGATATGTATCCCATGGATTTTGAAGAATTCTTATGGGCGAATGGAATATCGGAGGCTGTTATTGAGCTGTTGAACAAATATCTGAATGATGAAACTCCTGTTCCGGAAGCACTGCATAACAGGATGAAACAGCTGCTTTTACAATATACAGTGGTTGGTGGAATGCCGGAAGTTGTGCAGGTGTTTGTTGATACGAAACAAATGGATCGGGTGCTTGGCGTTCAGAGGGATATTATCCGGTCTTATGAAGATGATATGGTTAAATACGCGGAGAAAAGGGATAAATCCCGCATTAAAGAATGTTTTTTATCCATACCGAAACAATTAAGTAAAGAAAATAAAAAGTTTCAGTACTCTATTGTGAAGAAGGGATCTACTTCCTCCACATATGAGGGCAGCCTGCAGTGGATTGAAGATGCCGGCATTATATCCCGATGTTATAATCTTTCCATTACGGAACTGCCGTTGGATGGAAATGCGGAAAAGGATGTATTCAAGGTATATATGAAAGACTGCGGCCTGTTTGTCAGTATGCTGGAGGATGGTACACAATATGATATACTTCAGGGAAATCTTTACGGGTACAAGGGTGCCATATTCGAAAATCTGGCAGCAGACATTTTTGCGAAGATGGGACGCAAATTGTATTATTTTCGCAAAGATTCGGGACTGGAAATCGATTTTGTGATTCGGTATAAAGGAGAGTGCACTCTGATTGAAGTAAAAGCCAGGACAGGAAATACCAAAAGCGCAAAAACGATTTTGCGTCATCCCGAAAAGTATCATGTAAACAGTGCAATTAAACTGGGAGATTATAATATAGGGCGCTCCGGTTCGTTACTGACCCTTCCTCTGTATATGACATTTTTGCTCCGTTCGTATTGAATGCGTAATGGACATGGTTATCTTGTAGCATGCAGGATTGTGTGGTATAACTAACATAGACATTCAGCAGCGGTTCGGTCATGGAACTGCTGCAATCTGCACGGGAGAAGGATACTGCTATGAAGAAAAAAATAATTGCACTGATACTTGCGACCATGTTCTGTATGACTGCCTGCGGCGGCAATGATAAAACGGGCGGTCCGAACGGACAGGACTCCGCTGCGGCGGAAGAGGAAAACAGCTCATCCGCGACAGAGGAAGTGGATCAGATGGCAAGTGAGATAAAGGAAAAGGTGGGGGATTCTGTAAGTCTGCCAAGTGAGTCCGTGACAAAGGCGGTCTCAGGAACGTGGCGGGATCAGGGAAACAGTGATCTCTATGTGCTCTCGGAAGACGGAACCGGGACGAAGAACGGGAAAGCGCTTACGTTTGAATGTGGTTTTGACGATGATAACAACATTACCATCCGTCTTGCGATGGATGGGGAAACGGAAGGGAAAACCTATGTTATTTCCACGGATGATACGGGATACGGCATTAATTTTACCGCTCTTGACAGCGATGAGACGATCGCGCTTCTGCCGGAAGGGTTAAAGTTTCTTGACCTTACGGACGACCGGGCGGCAGGTGTGATCGGGGAGTGGGCGGATGCGAACGGAAACACATACCGTCTGGAAGACAACCACGATATGGTGATCTCGGATACGAAGACAGAGACCGAGGGTGTATTTAATGTGGTGGAAAACGCGAACGGCACTCTGCTCCTGAAGCTGAAAGTGCCGGGCGGATCTCTGGAGTTTACTTATCAGCTGAACGAGGATCATACGGAGATGGATCTGCAGAGCCCGGGAGACGATACGGTGCATCACTGGACGAAACAGTAAGCGTGGCGCGAAGCGGCGCGGCGGCCGGGAAATGACTGCGGCGGACAGGGGATGACTGCAGCGGACAGGAAATGATTCGGGAGGCGAGATATCAGTGAAACAGTTATATACCCGATGGGGAAAGAAGATAGATCCGGAGCATGTGCTTCCGGAATATCCGCGTCCCATGCTGGCGCGCGGGGGATACCGGGAGTGCTATACGAATCTGAACGGATACTGGGAATATGCGTTTACGAAAGAATTCCACAGGCCGGAGAGATATGAAGGAAAGATCCTTGTGCCGTTTTCTCCGGAGAGTGTACTCTCGGGGGTGTCACGTCAGCTGATGCCGGATGAATATCTGTGGTATCGGCGGAGCGTGGAGCTGACGGGATGGGAGCAGCGGCAAAAGAAACGCCGGCTGCTTCTTCATTTTGGCGCAGTGGATCAGGCGTGTGTCCTCTATGTAAATCAGCATCGCGCGGGAAGACACACCGGCGGTTATCTGCCGTTTTCGTTTGATATCAGCGCGTATGTCCGGGAAGGTGAGAATGAGCTGGTACTGGCAGTGAAAGATCTGAGCGATACTTCTTATCATGCACGGGGAAAGCAGAGACTGGAGCGGGGCGGCATGTTCTACACTGCCCAGAGCGGGATTTGGCAGACCGTGTGGACGGAAGAAGTCCCGGAGGAATATATCGGAACCGCGGAAGCGGTGCCGGATCTGGAGCGGGGCTGTGTCCGTATCCGCGTCAAAGCGGCTGGCGCCGGGATGCAAGAACCGGGCAGCGGCGGGAAAAGCGTGGAAAATGCGGAGAATTCGGAAAGTGCTGAGATACCGGTCAAAATCCGCATCTTCCAACCGGGGATCTACGTGGAGAAGGCGGATGATACAGCGGACAATACGGCGGACGATAGAGCAGACAATACGGCGGACGATAGAGCAGACGATATGGCGGACGATACAGCGGACAATACGGCGGACAATA
>CALWBC010000123.1 GCA_944375755.1 uncultured Mediterraneibacter sp.
GGAATAGCGCTGACGATCGTGCAGACGTCGATTACAACCATGCTTCAGGAGAAGGCAGAGCTGTCCATGCAGGGGAGGGTGTTTGGTATGATGAGTTCTGTGTACTCAGGATTCATGCCGCTGGGAATGCTTGTGATCGGGGCAATGGCGGATAAGATACCGCTCCAGTGGATTATGGCAGGGGCAGGTGCGGGGCTTGCGGCGATGGGAGTGAGAGGGGGATTTTCAGGGGGAAACAGAGATACAAAGTAACAGTTCAGCGCGCGCCATTCGGAAAACCGCACTGACGTGCTTATTGCGGCTGCGCCGCTGTTTTCCTCATATACGGGCGCTCAGCTCATGGAACTGCTCGTTCGAAAAATCATGCGAGCATGATTTTCTCTCCCAGACAGTCCCATGGCTGAACTGTTATGCAGTAAATTGTCAAATATCTGAAACTATGTCATACTGATAGCAGTAGTAGTTAAGGAAGGATTATATTTATGAAGATAGACCGTATGATAGGAATACTCTCCATCCTTCTGCAGAAAGACAAGGTAACAGCCCCTTATCTTGCGGAAAAGTTTGAGGTCTCGCGCCGCACGATCAATCGGGATATTGAAGAACTGTGCCGGGCGGGCATCCCGCTGGTGACAACGCAGGGAGTAAACGGCGGGATATCCATTATGGATGGATATAAGATAGACAGTACGCTTCTGACTTCTTCGGATATGCAGGAGATTCTGGCAGGGCTGCGGAGCCTGGACAGCGTCAGCGGTACGAATCAGGTGGCGCAGCTTATGGAGAAGCTCTCCGCTGGTTCTTCCACGCTCATGCCGGGAGGACAGAATATACTGATCGATCTGTCCTCATGGTATAAGGATACTCTGGCTCCGAAGATTCAGATGATCCGGGAAGCGATGGACAGAAGGCAGAAGATTTGTTTCCAATACTATTCACCAAACGGGGAGAGTATCAGAGAAGTCGAGCCATATTATCTGATCTTTCAGTGGGCGAACTGGTATGTGTGGGGATACTGTGCGGAACGTGAAGATTACCGGTTGTTTAAGCTGAACAGGATGACGGAATTAAAACCAGGGGAAACTTTTGAAAAACGGAATGTTCCTTTGCCGGATCTGTCCAATGAGAGAATATTTCCACATATTTATCAGGTAAAAGCTCTGATAGATCCGGAATTTCGCTGGCGTCTGGCAGAGGAATATGGTCCGGACAGCTTTATCGTACAGGAGGATGGAAGGCTTCTGTTTTCCTTTGGATTTACGGATGAGGAGAGCATTCTCGGATGGATTCTGTCTTTCAGGGGCGGGGCAAAACTTCTGGAACCTGAGCCGCTTCGGGGAAAGCTTTCTAAGCTCGGGAGGAAACTGGAGGAACAATATTCTGATTCATGACATACTGATGTCCTGTTTGCTTTGTTAGAATGAGAGAAACAGAGCGAAAGGAGGATGAGCAGAGTGAAATTTAAAAATCCGCTTCTGGTGGTAACAGACATGGAAAGATCGAAGGCATTTTACAGAGAAGTGCTGGGACTTCGGGTTATTATGGACTTTGGGGCAAATGTGACGCTGACAGGCGGAGTATGTCTTCAGACGAAAGAAAGCTGGCTGGAGCTGATTCAGGCGGAAAAGAGCAGGCAGGCTGTGAGAGACGGTGTTGTCTTTGGAGGTCTGGATGCGGAACTTTATTTTGAGGAAGATGATTTTGATGCATTTATCGAGAAAGCAGAGAAACTGGGTTTTCTGGAGTATGTTCATCCTGCAGTCGAACACCCCTGGGGACAGCGAGTCGTGCGCTTTTATGATCCTGACCGGCATGTGATCGAAGTGGGAGAGAAGATGGAGACTGTTTGCAGACGTTTCCTGGATGCAGGTATGACTGCGCAGGAGATTGCGGAACGGATGAATGTTCCCATAAAATTTGTAAATCATTGCATAAGGGCAGGTGAAAAACATGGCGTCAAGTAAGGAATTCGTTGAATATGCGATGGAACAGTTAAGAGATGCCGGACTGGTGTCATATCGAAAGATGTTTGGGGAATACGGCTGGTACTGTGACGGGAAATTTCTCGGAGTGATCTGCGATGATCAGCTCTTTGTGAAAATCACGCCGGAGACAGATGCGGCCTTTCCGGATGTGCCGAAAGCGCCGCCGTACGAGGGCGCGAAAGATTACTTCCTGATCGAGGATATTGATGATCGGGAACAGCTTGTGAAACTGGCGCAGGCTACATGGGAGGCGCTGCCGGAGCCAAAGCCGAAGAGGAAAAAACGGGTGAGGAGAGACGAGAAAGGGGATAAAAATTATGGCAGCATTTGATTACAAGAAAGAGTATAAAGAATTCTACCTGCCGCCGAAGAAACCGCAGATGATCGAGATCCCGTCCATGAATTTTCTTGCGGTGCGCGGCAAAGGCAACCCGAATGAGGCGGAAGGTGATTACAAGAAGTCGATCGGCCTGCTGTACGGAGTGGCATATACAATCAAGATGAGCAAGATGGGCAGCCATAAAATGGATGGATATTTCGACTATGTGGTTCCGCCGCTGGAAGGATTCTGGTGGCAGGACGGGGTGAAGGGAGTGGATTACAGCAGGAAGGAAGATTTTCAGTGGATTTCCCTGATCCGTCTGCCGGAATTTGTAACAAAGGAGGAATTCGACTGGGCGCTGCGGGAAGCCACGGAGAAAAAAGAAACGGACTTTTCCAGAGTTGAATATCTGACCTATGAGGAAGGACTGTGCGTTCAATGCATGCATATCGGACCTTATGATGATGAGCCGGAGACGGTGGAAAAGATGAACCGGTATATCGAAGAGCAGGGATATGTGTTGGATTTTTCGGAGCGCAGATGCCATCATGAGATTTATTTGAGCGATGTGCGAAGATGCAAGCCGGAGAATCTGAAAACTGTGATTCGGCATCCGGTTAGAAGGGAATAATTGAGAAGAGTTGTTCTCAAAAAAACGGTAATCTTGACTCATTTTTGGTGTATCGATATAATTGGGGCAGGTGGTAAAGATGATGAATGCGGAAAAAAAGAATAACCTCAAAAAAAATACAGATTCTGTAGATGAACTTAGGGAAAAGTCTTATGAATATGGACTTCCGGAATATCTTCAGCATGATCTGGACGCATATAAGGAGGGACTGAAAAACAGCTCTTCTCTTCTGGATTGTCTCTGGGGGGAACTTTATGGAAGTATCAATGCGGCAGAAATCAGTGAAGGAACTATTACACCGGAGCATGCAGACTATCTCCGAAGAAAATATTTGTGGGGAGCTGAAGAAAATGAACATGATTGACTTTACAGAATGTAAAAGAATATTCGGTAAAGCGTATAATGGCGCGAATGGGAAGAAGATCGCGGTAGAATATAACGGGAGTATTTATATGCTGAAATTTCCGCCATCCGCAGAAAATAAACCCACAGAACTGTCATATACCAATAGTTGTTATAGTGAACATATTGCCAGTAGTATTTTCCGCATGCTTGGGATAGCTGCTCAGGAAACTATGCTGGGAACATTTAATGTATCAGGTAAGAGAAAAGTAGTGTGTGCCTGTAAAGATTTTACAGCAGATGGTAAGATTCTGTATGATTTTTGTTCGATTAAAAATACGGTGATCGATTCCGAACATGGAGGTACGGGTACCGAATTATCAGATATTATGGATACGTTTGAAAAGCAGCAGTTTGTGAATCCGGTTATGCTGCAGGAATTTTTCTGGAATATGTTTGTGGTTGATGCATTACTGGGGAATTTTGACCGCCATAATGGCAACTGGGGGTTCCTCATTGACAATGCTGAACATACAGCAGAGATTGCACCTGTTTTTGACTGTGGCAGCTGTCTTCTCCCGCAGGCAGATGACAACATTATGAGAAAAGTGCTGGAAACTGAAGATGAACTAAATGCCCGAATTTTCCAGTTCCCCACCTCAGCTATTCATGAACATGGCAAAAAAATTCGATATTATGATTTTTTGCTGTCAGGTGAACATCCTGAATGCATAAAGGCTCTTTTATATATTGTACCGAAGGTGAATTTGCAAAAAATCAAAAAGTTCATAGAGCAGATTTCCTGTTTATCTGAACTGCAGCAGCAATTTTACTATACATATATCAGTGAAAGGTTCAGAAAAATATTACTCCCGGCATATATCCGACATGGCGGACAGTAATGAATAACAGGTCAGAGAAAACAAAGGCGCAGCCAGGGAGATCATTTATTGATCTCCCTGTTTGTTGAATATCTGCTTTTCTCCAGTTCACGGTTCATCTCCATCACTGCCTCATAATTCTCTTCATAGGCAGTAGCAAAATAACAGCTGTAGAGTATATCGAGAACAGTATGAATACTTTGCCTTGTTGTAAAAGTACTGATCTTTGAGTGAACATTTTCCCGGGTACTCATCTCCAGGCAGACGTCGCTGTACTGTTTGATCGTGTTCTCACCGATGCTGGTCAGTGTGATGACAGGGATTTTTTTCTCTTTTAAAATCCGGCATACTTTGATGGCATGGGATGTCTCGCCTGTGTAGGAGACAACCAGCGCGCAGCTGTCTGACCGGATGGTCTTGGCCTGGAAGGCCTGCTCTGTCTGATACGTGCAGTATTCCACTGGTTTTCCGATGCGTTTCATGGAGTAAGCGAATTCTTCCGCCGCCATATATGACATGCTGGTGCCGTACAGATAGAGTGAAGCGGATTCTTTTAGAATCCGGACTGCTTTGCGCAGTTTGTCCTGACGCAGGAGAGCCAGCGTGTCTGTGATCGTCTCCTGCTGCAGGGTGGCGACTTTATTCGCGATTCTCATGATGTTGTCCGTGGCGGTAAAAGGCACGTTTGCATCGATATTCTTGAAATGACTTTCCCGGTAACTCTGCTCTTCCAGGAATGCCTGCCGGAATTCGTTCCATCCGGAGAATCCCAGCTTTTTTGCAAATACCACCAGGCTTGCAGGGGATACGAAGATCTTTCCGGAGAGCTCTTTGACAGTCAGCGCCGCTGTCTCATCTTCGTGTTCCAGAATATATTTTCTGATTTGTTTTTCATTTTCTGACAGATGTACACTGTCCATCTTCTGTGTGATAAGCATTTCTTCACCTTCCAAGTGTCATAAGCCTGCTGGTCTCAGTTCAGCCACGGACCGAACTGTTCCGGCTACTTCTATAATGATATCATATATTTTGTTTAAAGAATATCCCGCTTTTCAGGTGGGAAATTATAAACGCCGTTTAAAGATGCATCCGGAATCTGGAAATCTCCGCCGCAGTTTACTAACATAATCTTATCAGCAAAATAATCTTATCAGAAAACAGATAAAACCGGAAAGGAGAAGAACATGAAAGCAGATTTCTTATGGGGCGGCGCCACAGCCGCAAATCAGTATGAAGGCGGATACCGGGAGGGCGGACGCGGCCTCAGTATCAATGATGTGGAACGTGGGGGCGCTCACGGAAAGATCCGACAGATCGATGACGAAGTGATGGAAGGCGTATATTATCCGTCTCATACTGCCACGGATTTTTATCACAGATATAAAGAGGATATTGCGCTTTTTAAGGAGATGGGCTTCAAATGTTTCCGCATGTCTATTTCCTGGTCCAGAATCTTCCCGCACGGAGATGAGACAGAGCCGAACGAGGATGGGCTTGCCTTCTATGATAAGGTGTTTGACGAACTCCTGGCAAATGACATACAGCCGGTGGTTACTTTATCTCACTATGAGACGCCGCTGTATCTTGTCCAGAAATACGGTTCCTGGAGAAGTCGGAAGCTGGTTGGATTTTTCGTACACTACTGTGAGACTGTATTCGAGAGATATAAAGATAAAGTGAAATACTGGATGACCTTTAACGAGATCAATGCGACGATGGCGAGCAGACGTCCGTGGCACCAGGCAGGACTGATTTACGGACCGGAGGAGAATCAGTGGCAGACAGCGGTTCAGGCTTCCCATCACATGTTCCTGGCAAGTGCGCTGGCAGTGACAGCGGGGCACAGGATCAATCCGGAATTCCAGATTGGGTGTATGCTTCTCTATCCGCAGACTTATGCGGCTACCTGCGCGCCGGAAGATCAGATTGCGCGCCTCGAAAAGATGCGCTTTACGTATTACTATGGAGATGTGCATGTACGTGGATATTACACCAATACCTGCGAGGCTGTCTGGAGAAAATATAATGTCCGTCCGGAAATGGAGCCGGGAGATGAGGAGATCCTGAGAAACGGAAAAGTAGACTATATCGGATTCAGTTACTATTTCTCATCTATTGAAGGAAAGAATCTGGAGCAGGTGGAAGGAAATATTTTCGCAGGAGGCAAAAATCCGCTTCTTAAATCAACAGACTGGGGATGGCAGATTGATCCGGACGGGCTTCGTATGGCATTAAATGAGCTGTATGACCGTTATCAGGTTCCGCTGTTTATCGTGGAGAACGGTATGGGAGCAGTGGATGAAATCACATCAGATGGGAAAATTCATGATGACTACCGCATCGATTATCTGCGCAGTCACATCCAGGCCATGAAAGATGCTGTCGAGCTGGATAAGGTGGATCTGATGGGATATACGCCCTGGGGCTGCATCGATCTGATCAGCGCATCCACTGGAGAGATGAAGAAACGATATGGTTTTATATATGTAGATAAAGATGATGAAGGAAATGGAACAATGGACAGAATGCGAAAGGATTCCTTCTATTGGTATCAGAAGGTGATCCGTACGAACGGTGAGGATCTGTCATGAATGCCGATATGAAAAAACGGATTCTATTGGCGCACAGTGCATTCTGACGCGAAAAGCAGACATTACTGCTTTTTTGCAGCTGCCATTTTCCTTTCTGTTCGGAGCGGTGATCAATTTATATGATGCGGTTATTCGCATTACGCCGGTTTCCATCACAGGTAAACTTCTGATCCTTGCCGCGGCAATTCTGCTGACAGCCCTTGGCACTTACCTGATGACCATGGGGAATCTGATTCTGAATCCGCCGGATGGAATGGTCCGTACTCTTTCGGAGTTCACAGGAAAGCCGCTGGGACTTACCCGAAATATTTTTGATATCAGCATGGTTGTTCTGTCGGCGGCTGCGGGGCTGATTCTGAGCGGCAGGACCGTAGGGATCGGAATCGGCACCCTTCTGTCAGCGCTTCTGATCGGGCGGTTTATCTCTGTGTTTCAGCGAGTGTTCACATCGGGACAGCATACCGAAATAGATGAATAAGACAGATGGGTGAAAATGCTTTGGGTTTTAAAGGTTTCTGTGATACTATAATACTGTATGAAAATTGCGCGGAAAAATGAGGAAATGCAGTATGGAGAGGAAAAATGCAAACCATCAAAATCCGGAGAAAAATGCAGGGACGACAGACAGAACTGAAAAAATCCGGGTAGAAGAAAGCATAATGGCGGATATGATTGACTCCGGGAAACTGATTCATTTTGAGGGGAGGCAGTCGGATGAGCAGGCGATTCTGCAATGTGTCGGCGAAGAAGCAGGATATGTGGAGGATAGCGGCGCCTTGTATGAAAAGATGTCCGTAAAGCAGTATCTGGGATTTTTCGCCGGACTTACCGGGAATCATGGAAGAATTGCTTCTGCTTTGGAACAAATGCATCTGGCGGAGATAACGGGAAAGAAGATTGAGAAATGTACGGAAGGCGAGAAGAAGCGGATCCGGATAGCCAGGGAGATTGTTCGTGGAGCTGAAACGTACTTTCTGGTGAACCCGCTTGCTGGGGATGATGAGAAATCTAAGAAGACTATTTTGGGCTGGATGGAAAGTTTCTATGAGCGGGAGGGGCGTCTTGTTACGCTGTCTCTGTCTCATAGGGAAACATGCCTCTGCCCCGGGAATCATTATGAGATCACAGATAACGGAATCCTCTGTATCGATCAGTCGGAAGCGCCGGAAGAAAATCCGGAATTGCCAATGGTAAGCAAGGTTTCTGTTTCTTATAATGGGAAAAACTTTCTTTTCAATCCTGAAGAGATTGATTATGTGGAGGCGAATGACGGGAAAGTCTATGTGTATGTGAGAGGAGAACAGTATAGTGGATCCTATAAGATAGGAGAGCTGGAAGAACGACTGGTACGGTTCGGATTCTTTCGCTGTCACCGGTCCTACATTGTGAATATGCAGAAGGTACTTGAGCTGATCAAGTGGACGAGAAATTCCTATTCTCTGAGGCTGAAAGGATATGACAAAAGAGATGTACCGCTGAGCAAGGGAAAGATTCAGGAACTTCGCGGCATGTATGAGTTCTGAGAGAGGGGGAGGAAAGATGAGAAAGTTTTGGACATTGCTGAAAAAAGATCTGTGGGCTTCAGCTCAGGATAAGATGGTTCTGATGATGTTTTTCTGTCCCATTGTTCTGGCAATTCTTTTCCGTGCGGCAATCTACGGTCCGTGGCTGATTCTGATGGCAGTAACTGTTCTCAATATGGTTCTGGCACCGCTGTGTACCTGTCCGCTCCTGATCGCTGCGGAAAAAGAGCAGGGAACACTTCCACTTTTACGCCGTTCGAAAGTCAGAGGAGGAGAGTTTATCGCTGCGAAGTCGGCGGCAGCAGTTCTTACCGGAATTATTGCAGCAGTAATCATATATCTGATCGCCGGGGAAGACAGAGCGCTGCTGGGAGAATATCTTCTTCTGAATGCTGTGATCATGATATCACTTCTTCCTTATGGGCTTTTTATCGCTGTGTTCGCAAGAGATCAGAACAGCCTGAATGTATATCCCATACCGGGGATCCTTGTTTTCTATGTGCTGCCGGTCTTTTCTATGTTTCACCCTTTGTTCGGGGAACTGGCTAGATGGGTGCCCACCGGACTTTACAGCGTGATTTTCAGACAGACAGCTCCGGCAGAATATAACACATTTCTGGACATCCCATTTTTCTGGTCTGCCATTGTGTGCGCTGTCTGGTTTGTCGGAGGAATTCTGCTCCTTTGGTTAGCAGTGAAGAAAAGAGATTATTTAGTTTCTTTAGAAAGTTATAAATGAGATCTTTGGTTGAGACGCGAATATAGTTTCAATGATCTCAGAGAACGAGTCTTGAATAAGGAGGTGAAGCCGTGCAGGTTTCACCTCCTTTTATACTCCGTTCATCCTCGGAAAAGCTCCATTTACGTAAAATATAAGGTTAAATTCTGTCAGACAGGTAAGATGAAAGCTGTAAGGAGGACGAAAGCCATGACAAACATTTTAAAAGCAAATCAACTCACAAAGACATTTGGAAATGTCAAAGCACTGGATCACTGTGATCTGGAAATCAGAAAAGGAGAGATCTTCGGATACCTGGGACCGTCCGGTGCGGGAAAAACAACAACTATCAAACTTCTGACCGGACAGCTCCACAGTGACGCAGGCGAAGTTACTGTATTAGGAAAGAACCCTTTTTCCCCTGAGATCAGACAGCAGATTGGAATCATGAGTGACATGAGCGGTCTGTATGAGAAGATGACAGTCTATGAGAATCTGGATATCTTTGCTGATATTTACGGCGTGAAAAATAAAAAGAAAAAAATAAAGGAAACGCTGGAGGCAGTGGATCTGTATGATAACCGGAAAAAGAAAGTAGAGAAGCTGTCAAGGGGAATGAAGCAGAGGCTTGTGTTTGCCAGAACCATACTTCACAATCCGCGCCTGCTCTTTCTGGATGAGCCGACAGCGAATCTGGATCCAGCCACAGCAGATGAGATCCGGGAGCTGATCACGAAGCTGAACAGGAACGGTACGACCGTGTTTCTGACCACTCATAATATGGAAGAGGCGGATGAACTCTGCCACAGAATCGCGCTTCTAAACAAGGGGCATATCGTGGAATGCGGATCACCTGAGGAACTGAAGCTGAAATACTCGAAAAAGAAAGTACTTATTACAACCGGGAAAGGGAAAAAAGAAATTTCCCTGGATAAAAATGAACTGATTGACGAACTGGAGAAAACAGAGGATCTTCTGATGATTCATTCGGAAGAGCCAAGTCTGAGAGATGTATTTCTGTCACTGACAAAGGAGGAGAACGCGTAATGAATGGAAAAATCATGTATACACTGTTAAAAAAAGATATTAAAAGTTGCCTGGCAAATAAAAATATCCTGGTCAGCGTGCTGATACCCATATTTTTCTGTGCTCTGTACCGTTATCTGTTCAGCGGGATCGGGGAGGGAATGCAGGGGTTCGTGCTGAACATATCGGCTATATTTGCCATATCGATCATTCCTACAAGTATCCTGCCGATTATGATCGCTGAGGAGAAGGAAAAATATACTCTGCGTTCCCTTATGCTCGCCCATGTGAGAGGACACGAGTTCCTGACATCAAAGATTCTGGTCTGCCTGGGAATGACAGCAGTCGTGTCAACAGCGGTATTCTTTATTGCAGGGGGAGACGGGCAAGATTATTTCGCATATCTTGCCGCAGCAATGGTAAGCGCTGCCGGACTCTGTTTTCTGGGAGCAATGGCAGGACTTCTCTCCAAAGATCAGGCATCGGCAGGGACGATCTCCGCACCCCTTACGCTGCTGACCATGCTGCCGCCTTTATTTTCCGGATTCAATGATGTCTTTGAGCGAATATCCGCAGTCGTGCCTACGACATCTTTCCAGACTATTTATACGGCAGTTCAGTCCGGGCAAAACATTCTTTCCGGAAACAGTCTGACAGCGATTATCGTGTGCGCGGTGTGGATCGCAGGTGGGGCGGTGCTGTTTGATGTGTTCTACCGGAGGAAGGGGATAGACTGTTAGGAAGTATGCTCTATTTATCAAGTATGCACTATTTATCACGCATATTTTTCATCAGAACAGTACAGATGATTGACGCTGCGATGAAAATTGCAGCCATAGGCCACAGGTTTTCAAATGCAAAGCTGTCATCTGTCATAAGTCTGTATCCCCAGGATGCCGGGAATATCCTGCCGGCAATCCGGAACAGTTCCGGGAGCAGGTTCTCCGGGAACATGATTCCGGACAACAGGATGGAAGGCAGAAAGATCAGGATGGAGAACATGGAGGTTTTGGCCTGATCTTTTACTGCCAGTCCGATGATATCTGCAATGCTTAGAGAAACTGCGATGAAAACAGCAAGAGAGCAGAAGTATTGTCCCGGATTTGCAGGTATCTTTGCCTGAAATATCA
This sequence comes from uncultured Mediterraneibacter sp., assembly GCA_944375755.1. GTDB lineage: Bacteria > Bacillota > Clostridia > Lachnospirales > Lachnospiraceae > Mediterraneibacter. The sequence goes on from CALWBC010000123.1 coordinate 11,150, forward strand.
CCGGTGCGGTGAAGTAAATAATCAGGCTCATGATGAACAGGTGGAAATAGGCGGAAAGGTTTGTCAGAGCCAGACCCAGCCACAGCGGCACTCCGTTGGCCTGGTAAATCTTTTTGATGCTGCTTCCGTAGATTTCCACAAGTGAGGGAGGCAGCCCGATCAGAGCGCCCATTGTCACTCCGAATACGGTCATGGACTGGATGAGTGTAAGTTCTGATCCGGGCATGACAGAAGTGAATATCCCGCCCATCACGGCGAAGAAAAGAAGCGGGACAATATAGCAGGTGATCAGCATGGCTCTGCTTCGGATGTCCAGTATGCACTGGAGGAATAAGCCATATACAAAAGCTTTCATAATGAAATCTCCTTTTTTATTTTCTTTGTAATTTTCATAAATTGCTGTTCCAGAGAACCGCTGTCGATCCGGATGTCCAGGATTGTCAGGTTCTGTTCCTGCATTTCCAGCAGTACATCGGATAGTGTCTTCCCAATATTGTCGCATTCAAAACATTTTGTTCCAATATTTGTTTCTATTATAATTTTATAGTGTCTCCCTGTGACACATCTCAGTTCACTCACTGTTCCGGTAAAAGCGATTGTTCCTTCGGTCAGGATGGCAATACGGTCGCACAGACTTTCCACTTCAGCCATGTCATGGCTGGCAAGGATTATGGTTTTCCCCTGGGTCTTTAGCAGGCGGATCACTTCGTGGAGTGCGGTTCTGCCTTCCACATCCAGTCCGGCTGTCGGTTCATCCAGAAATATAATGTCCGGGTTGCGGATCATGGCAAGTGCAAGATGAAGTCTGCGTTTCTGACCGGTTGACATCTGATAATATTGTTTTTGTGAAATATCGTCGATTCCAAGCCGGTTAAGCATTGCCGGATCAACAGTAACCTTATTCCATCCGGCAAAGAGACGGATGGCTTCCATGGCGCGGATATGTTCAGGGAGAGAAGCAGACTGCAGCTGAATCCCCATTTTACCGTTTACAGTGATACTGCCGCTGTCATATTTCCTCAATCCTTCAATGCATTCAAGAGTGGTGGTCTTGCCGGCGCCGTTTGTTCCGAGAAGAGTGAAGATTTCTCCATGCCGGACAGAGAAGTTCAGCCCGGCTAAAACAACATGATTGCCGTAGGATTTTTTCAGGTTTTTTACTTCAATGGCATCATTCATCGATATTGCCCCCTTTCCTTTTCTGTCATCAGATATCATTCAACCTCATTGTCTGTCTGGAAAGGATTTATGCCGGATCTGGAAAAATAAATTTCCAGAACAGAGCCGATGAAAGCATTAGAAAATCCATGGTCAAGCTGGCCGAATTCCACCAGTTTCGGAAGCAGGCTCATGTCTCCGCCGGTGAATTCGGTAATCATATTCCAGTAAACTTCCGCGAACGCCTGCGCTTCTTCACTGTCCGCCGGGATGCCTTCATCCTGGAGCCGCATCGCTTCATTCTGCAGCTGCGTGAAACGGTCCATAAAGTCGAGCCCGCTGTTCCGGTCGAAATGACCCCGGATATGGTCGAGCAACTGGTCGTCAAAATGTTTGATCAGCCAGTAGTAATCATTTTTCATCTCAAGATTAACGATAATATCAGCGTATTTTTTAAAATTAACGGTTTTCATCTTGAGAACCTCATCATGCAGTGCCTCGAGTTCTCTTAAAGATTCGGTCAGATTTTTGATTTTTGCTCTTGTGGTATCAGCCTGTTCGGCCAGAACAGCAGCGACCTCTTCCGGTGAATCAAGAGGGATCAGCCGGTTCTTGATATCATCCAGCGAAAAGCCCAGATGTTTCAGTGAGAGGATCTGGTGGAGCTTTATGATATCTTTATCAGTGTAAAGTCTGCGTCCGCCTTCACTTATAGCGGAAGGAGCGAGAAGTCCTTCCCTGTCGTAGTACTGCAGGGTGCGCACTGTGACATCCATTTTCTCGGCTAATTGCCCGATCGTCATATATCCGTCAGGTATTGCTCTGTGTTTTTCCATGTTTATGCCTCCTGTCTTTGGAATCTGTGTATAGTTTAACTCATAACGCAGCGTCATGAGCAAGTATAATGTCAGTTATTTAGATCACTAAGAGGTTTCAGTAAAGTGTCCGGAATCGAGCGTAAAATTTGAAGAATCGTATTCTGAGAGTGGAGAGGTATGTTCCGCGCTCCGTTCCAGAATCCGGGAACTTCTAAAGGACTGAAAAAATGTTTAAATGCAAAACGGCACTCGGGGCAACTCGCCTGCGGCTCAGACAATCCCCTCGCACCGTTTAATAACATTTTTCCACTCCCTTAAGAAGTTCCATCGGATTCCTCCAAAGTCACACGGCCCACACCTCTCCGCTCTCAGAAAGTGTATCCAGTCCGTCCGCTTCGCTTCCTGCATGCTTCACGCCGGAAGCTCAGTGAAGCAAAATAGACTGATAAAAACGC
>CALWBC010000124.1 GCA_944375755.1 uncultured Mediterraneibacter sp.
AGAATTGTCAATGCTTCCATTAACTCTGTGTTCATTGTTTCTTTCCTCCTAAAAATTAAAAATCCAGAGCCAGACGGATCAGCGCGATGTCTGCCCGTTCAAATGTCTGCTCAGTGTCATCTTCGTATGCGATTGTAACAGTATTCTCATCATAGCTTTTCAGTATTCCGACAAACTCCTTCTGCCGGTCAATGGCGCGGTAGGTGCGGATCTCCACCTCTTCTCCGATACTTCTGGCGAAATCCTTCTCCTTCTTAAGCGGCCGTCCGAGACCGGGAGAGCTCACCTCAAAGACATAGGAGTCTTCGATGTAGTCTTTCTCATCAAGAACATCGGAGAAACGTCTGCTGACCGCTTCACAGTCATCAACGGCAATTCCGCCGGGCTTATCAATATAGGCCCTGAGATACCAGGTTCCGCCTTCCTTTACATACTCCACATCAACCAGTTCAAATCCAAGCTCCGTGACGATCGGCTCTAACAGCTCCTCCGTCTTCTGTTCATATTCTTCTCTTCTGGACACGCTATACTTCCTTTCCCCTGCCTGACTGCGGCGCGGCACTTTTCTGCGCTGTACGCGCGGGATCCGGCTCACTGCCTTTCCCGCTTCCGCCGCGGCTGTCATAAAATATCCACACCAACAAAGAAGAGTGAACTTTCGTCCACTCTTCTGCCGGATTCATTATGTAACTGTTGGTTAGTATACCACCGTTTTCCTGAGAATGCAAGCCTATTTTCAGGAATTTCCTCTGTATTTGGTGCCTGTGCCGTCCCGTTTTGCCAGCTTCAGCCGGTTCAGCGTCACTTCTTTGTCATTATACTGTATCTTCGATTCCGACCCTTCCTCAAACAGATAGACGTTCTCCAGTTCGTCTTTCTTCTGCAGGCGGATGCCTCTGACACCGACCGCGGCCTTCTTCTTGACAGGGACTTCTCCCGCCTGAAATCTGAGGAAGTATCCTCCCCGTGTCTGAAGAACCACATTCTGCGTATCACTGACCACATGTACAAAGACCAGCCGGTCTCCTTCCTGGAGTTTCGTCGCCGCTATGGTCCGCTTGGATACCTGGAATTCCGTGCCGTCCACCCGTTTGATCATTCCCTGGGCGGTAGCAAACAGAAGACTTGCGAAACGCATCTGTTCCGCGTCGCAGACCATAATGATCTGACCTTCCTCCGATGAATAATTGCTCACATTGTCAATCGGCGTTCCCTTATCACGGAATTTTCCGTAAGGCACATCCAGCACCTTCACCTGATGCATCTTGCCGGTATCCGTAAACATACACAGCCTTCCTGTGTTCGTACAGTGGACAACATACCGGTTCTCACTGTCCGCCGCCTCCCTGTTCCGCTCATAGACAGAGGTATCCACGGTTCTCGCATAGCCAAAGCGGTCCATAAGGAACACTACTTCCTGTTCCTCGATCTTCTTCTCCTCGTAGACCGCCTCCTCCGCGTTTTCGATCACGGTACGGCGCTTCCTTCCGTACTCTTTTTTATAGGAATCCAGTTCTTCCATGATTACACCGGCCATGGAGTCATAATTGTTCAGAATGTCTTCATATCGCGCAATATTTGCCAGCGTCTGCTCATGTTCCGCCCGGAGGGCTTCAATCTCAAGACCGATCAGTCTGTAAAGCCGCATCTCGAGGATTGCCGTTGCCTGGCGTTCGGTAAACCGGAGCATGGCCGCCATTTTTCTGGATATGGCCGATTTGAATTTAATATTGTCAGTCACACCGTTTACAAGACATGCCTTCGCGTCTTTTACCGAGTTGCTTCCCCGGAGAATCTCGATAATCAGATCAATAACATCGCACGCCTTGATCAGGCCTTCCTGAACCTCGCTCTTCTCCTGCTCTTTTGCCAGCAGTGTCTGATACTTTCTCGTCGCAAGCTCAAACTGGAAGTCCACATGATATTCGATGATTTTCTTAAGTCCCAGCGTCTCCGGACGTCCGTCCGCCACTGCCAGCATATTGACTCCGAAGGTATCTTCAAGTCTTGTTTTCTTATAGAGCATGTTCCGGATATTTTCAGCGTCCGCGCCCTTTTTGAGCTCAATCACAATCCGGATTCCTTCTTTGGACGACTGGTTGGAAATATCTACAATATCCGTTGTCTTCTTCGTCTCGACCAGTCCTGCCACATCGTTCAGGAATTTCCCGATGCCGGTTCCGATCATGGTGTAGGGAATCTCGCTGATCACAAGCTGTTTCTTTCCGCCTTTGAGTTCCTCAATTTCCACTTTTCCGCGGATCTTGATCTTCCCCTGTCCGGTTTCGTAAATATTGAGCAGATCGTCTTTGTTGACCACTATTCCGCCGGTGGGGAAATCGGGCCCTTTTATATACTTCATCAGCTGTCGCGTGCTGATGGCATCATTTTTCATATATGCCTTCACGGCATCAATGACCTCTCCCAGATTGTGAGTCGGGATGCTGGTCGCCATTCCCACGGCGATTCCCTCCGCTCCGTTGACCAGAAGATTCGGCACGCGCATGGGCAGCACCAGAGGCTCCTTTTCAGTCTCGTCAAAGTTGGGACCAAAGTCGATGACATTTTTGTCCAGGTCCGCAAGACAGACTTCCTGGGTAAATTTCGTAAGTCTCGCCTCTGTGTAACGCATGGCCGCGGCGCCGTCTCCCTCAATGGAGCCAAAGTTTCCGTGTCCGTCCACAAGGACCTGTCCCTTTTTGAAATCCTGCGCCATGACAACCAGAGCCTCGTAGATGGAGCTGTCTCCATGAGGGTGGTATTTACCCATCGTATCTCCCACGATACGCGCGCATTT
>CALWBC010000125.1 GCA_944375755.1 uncultured Mediterraneibacter sp.
CAAGCAAGGATGCGAAGAAGGTATATGCAAACTGCACAGCAGCTGCACTGCGCGCGAAAGACTGTGTGATGAAGACGGCGACTACGGTACAGGAGAACGCGGAGGACATCCTTGCTGAAGCCCAGCAGATCAATGAGAAGAGAGCAGCGGAAGAGGCGGCAGCCGTAAAGGAAGACGAAGCAGAGACGGCTTTTGCGGATGAGACAGACAGTGACAGAGGTGCGGAAGATTACAGAGAAGAGACTGTATAGCAAGCTATGAAATTTATCATAAAACATGAGATAGAAGGCCGTCTGCGAATCCATGCTGTTCAGGGAATAATGACATGTGAGCAGGCGGATACTCTTTGCTGGTTTCTCGAGCAGCAGGAAAATATAACGGATGCAAAGGTATATGAGCGCACCGCAGATGCCGTGATCCGCTATACGGGGAGCCGGGAAGAGATGATTGCCGTTCTTCAGGGATTCTGTTATGAGAAGACGGAGGTCCCGGAGAACGTGCTGGCCAGTTCCGGCAGGGAGCTGAATTCGTCCTATCGGGAGAAGCTGATTTTGAAGACTCTCCTGCATTACGGAGGAAAGCTGATCGTGCCTTATCCTGTCCGTAAGGCATGGATGACATTCAAGGCCATGCGCTATATCTGGAAAGGGGTGCGCTGCCTGGCAAAGGGAAAGATCGAAGTCCCGGTTCTGGATGCTGCTGCGATCGGAGTATCTGTATTCAGGGGAGACTTTGACACTGCCGGTTCGGTGATGTTCCTCCTTGGAATCGGCGAACTTCTGGAAGAGTGGACCCACAAGAAATCAGTGGGTGACCTTGCGAGGAGCATGTCGCTGAATGTGAGAAAGGTCTGGCTGAAAACGGATGAGAGTGAAGTGCTTGTTCCTTCCTCTGCCGTTCATCCCGGAGATATTGTTGTTGTCCATATGGGGAATGTCATTCCTTTTGACGGGGAAGTGTATGCCGGTGAGGGAATGGTAAATCAGGCATCTCTGACCGGAGAGTCCCTTCCGGTCAGAAGAGAGAAGGGCAAGACCGTATACGCCGGTACTGTGCTGGAAGAAGGTGAACTTGAGATCCTGGTGAAGGCGGTATCCGGCTCCACCAGATTCGAGAAGATTGTGACCATGATCGAGGATTCGGAGAAACTGAAATCCTCTCTGGAGAGCAAGGCCGAGCACCTGGCGGATCGGCTTGTGCCGTATACACTGCTGGGAACGGGGATTGCAGGGGTGGTGACCCGAAACGCGACAAAGGCTTTGTCCGTGCTCATGGTTGACTTCTCCTGTGCCCTGAAGCTTGCCATGCCGATTACAGTTCTCTCGGCCATTCGCGAGGCGGGACAGCATGGTATCACGGTAAAAGGAGGCAAATATCTGGAAGCCGTGGCAGAGGCAGACACGATTGTGTTCGACAAAACCGGAACTCTCACAAAGGCAAAGCCGACAGTAGTGCGGGTGGAAGTGTTCGGGGATGTCCCGGCAGATGAAGCTCTCCGGATCGCCGCCTGCCTGGAAGAGCATTTCCCCCACTCCATGGCAAAAGCCGTGGTGGACGCCGCGAAGAAGAAAAAGCTGTATCACGAGGAAATGCACTCCAAAGTGGAGTATATTGTGGCGCACGGCATTTCTTCCTATATCGATAATCGGAAAGTAGTGATCGGAAGCAGTCATTTCGTATTTGAGGATGAGAAATGTACCATTCGTCCGGAATGCAGGGAGCGCTTTTCCGCTCTTCCGGCAGAGTATTCGCATCTGTATCTTGCCATTGACGGGGAGCTGACCGCGGTGATCTGTATCGAGGATCCGCTTCGTGAGGAAGCTTCGGATATGGTGCGGATGCTGAAGAAGGAAGGAATCTCGAAAGTTGTTATGATGACCGGAGACAGCGAGCGCACTGCCGCATCGATTGCGGAGCGTGTGGGCGTGGACGAATACTATTCCGAAGTGCTGCCGGAAGATAAGGCGGCGTTTGTGGAGAAGGAGAAATCCGCCGGCAGGAAAGTGATTATGATCGGCGACGGAATCAATGATTCTCCGGCTCTGTCCGCCGCGGATGCTGGAATCGCCATCAGTGACGGAGCGGAGCTTGCGCGGGAGATTGCGGATATTACCATTGCCGCAGACGATTTAAGAGAACTCGTGACACTGAAAAAGCTCTCGAACCTGATGATGCGGCGGATCAGGAAAAATTACCGCGGTATCGTGGGAATCAATTCGGGGCTGATCGGACTTGGCGTCGCGGGAGTGATTCAGCCGACCACATCCGCGCTGCTCCACAATTCATCCACCCTGGCGATCAGTCTTCGGAGCATGAAAAATCTTCTTCCGGAGGAGAAGGAAAACAGTGTTTACAGCAAATCGAAAACATATTAAAATAAACCGCAGGCGGAGTAAAATCCGTGTCTGCGGTTTCCTGCGTAAACGGGAGTCAGGAGCCGGAAATACGATATGATACCAGGGGAAAAAGACAATGGAAAGAAAAACATATGATACTTATGTCCGAATACTTGAGAGTGAGCTGGTTCCTGCTCTTGGATGTACGGAGCCGATCGCGCTGGCATATGCGTCAGCGAAAGCACGGGAGATACTGGGGTGTTTCCCGGAGCATCTGACCGTATGGTGCAGCGGCAATATCATTAAAAATGTAAAAGGGGTGAAAGTTCCCAACTCCGGGGGCATGAAAGGTGTGGAAGCGGCCGCCGTGCTGGGGGTATGCGGCGGAGATGCCCGGCAGGCGCTGGAAGTGCTGGAGACAGTTGAACAGAAGGATATCGCAAGGGCAAAAGAACTCCTTGCAAACGGTTTCTGCAGCTGCGTGCTTAAGGAAGGAGTCGCCAATCTCTATATCGAGGCAAGGGCGGTCTGCCGTTCGGATGAAGTGGCTGTTGTCATTGAGGATGAGCATACGAATATTACCCGGATTGAGAGAAACGGAGAGGTTATCTTCCGGAAGGAGAAGGAAGAGGTCCCGGAGAAAGAAGCGCCGGACAAGTCGCTGCTGAATCTGGAGGATATTATCGAGTTCGCCGGAACAGTTGAGATTGAGGATGTACGAAAGGCGTTGAGCCGCCAGGTGAGATACAATACAAGAATTGCGGAGGAAGGTCTGAAAAATCCGTGGGGAGCTCAGGTGGGAAAAGTTGTTCTGGAGGAATTTGGCGATGATGTAAAATGGCGGGCTGTGGCGAAGGCAGCGGCCGGATCAGATGCCCGGATGAGCGGCTGTTCCCTTCCTGTGATTATCAATTCCGGGTCAGGGAATCAGGGGATGACCTGTTCGCTGCCGGTAATTGAGTATGGGCGCGAACTCGGAAAGACAGAGGAAGAAATCTATCGCGCGCTATGTGTTTCAAATCTGGTGGCTCTCAACCAGAAGAAATATATCGGCTCTCTTTCCGCGTACTGCGGCGCGGTATGCGCAGCGGCCGGAGCGGGAGCAGGCATCACCTACCTTTATGGAGGTACGCTGGATCAGATTGAAAATACAGTAGTGAATACCATCGCCGATGCCGGAGGGATTGTCTGCGACGGGGCAAAGCCAAGCTGTGCCGCGAAGATTGCAACGGCTCTGCAGGCAGCGGTATTAAGCCATAAGATGGCCATGAGAAATCTGACTTTTGCGCGGGGAGAAGGACTGGTGATGGACTGCCCGGAAGATACGATCAAGGCGGTCGGATATGTGGGAAGAGCCGGGATGAAGCAGACCGATGTGGAAATTCTGAACCTGATGATCGGTAAGACAAAGATTGATGAGATTTCATAAAAATCATGTGAAGGAATGAAGAAAGGAGATACTACGCGTATCTCCTTTTGAATATCCGGATGGATATCAGACAGCTGAGCCCCAGGAACAGAAGGGAAAGCGGAATGCCGGCGATCAGAAGAATGATCTGGAGTCTGAAATGAATGTTAAATATTTCTGTCGCAAAGAAGATAATCAGGTGGTAGGAACTGGCGAGAATGGCAAAAAAAATCAGATAAACGATGGTTCCCACCTTTTTCCCGAACAGATAATAGATGACTTGACTGATCCCGGTGAACAGAATGCTGATGACCAGCCCCAGTCCCCAGAGCTCAAGAGCGGCTTCCGGACTGAAAACAGGTTTGACATATACGGCGTACAGGATCATCAGCAGGGTCAGCAGATTGGACACCCCGATGCAGCAGAGTGCCAGAAGGTAGCGGGTGATTACGATCTGCGTCTTTGACAGAGGAAAGGAGATCATAAGCCGGTTGAAATTCGCCTTCTCATCCTGTTCGCAGGATGATTCAATGAGACAGGAAGAGAAAATGACGGCTGTTATCATGATCATCCAGCTGTAGGATAATTTCGCGTCAGACTGGGAGGTACATAAAAGTGTAACAACAAGTATAAATCCGCCTCCGAAAATATAGGACGCAAGGTTTTTCCCCACGCGGAAATTGTCATAGAGATCTTTGATCATAATTCCTTTCATCGTACTTTTTCCCCTTTCACATAAAATACCATAATATCTTCGATGGATGCGTTTTCCATCCGGATATCCTGAAACACCTGCCGCAGTTTCTGACGGTTGTTTACAAGTACCCGGTAACTGTAGGCTTCCTTCCGGTAGGCCACGATATCTTCCCGGCTGAGTGCGTCAAAGAACTGCTGTCCGCAGTTGATGATGCCGTAATTGTTCCTGAGGTCATCACAGGATGAGACAAACTGCAGTTTCCCCTCATGCAGATATGCAATGTAGTCGGCAATCTTATCCAGATCGCTTGTAATATGGGAGGAGATGAACACGGAGTGATCCTCATCCTCCGTAAACTCCCGAAGAAGATCGAGAAGCTCATCACGGAATACCGGATCCAGTCCGCTGGTGGCCTCATCCAGAACAAGAAGCTTCGGGTGATGGCTCAGCGCGGCTGCGAATTCCACTTTCACGCGCATTCCGGTGGACAGCTTTTTCAGCCGTTTCTTTAATGGAAGATCAAATCGTTCCAGATAATTCATATAGGCATCCTGATCCCAGTTCCTGTATACTTTTGAAAGCATCTTCCCGAGAAAGAGAGGCGTAAACTCCTGGTCAAAATGCGAGTCGCAGAAGATGGCCGCCACATCCTCTCTGGCGTATCTGCCGTGGGCGGTTATGTCGTATCCGAGGACGTCTGCCTGCTCGTATTCGGAATCGGATATGCCCAGGATGGCATTGATAAGCGTGGATTTCCCGGCGCCGTTCTCACCGATCAGACCCATGATGGTTCCGGACGGCAGGTCAAAGGAAATGTGATCCAGTGTGAAATCTTTATAACTTTTGGTCAGGTTTCTCACCTGTATTGCATGTTCCATATCAGTCAGTCCTCCGTATAGACAAGTTCTAATGTTTTCTTGAGTTCGTCCAGCGACAGGCCGTTCTCCCTGCCGAGCCGGGCGGCGTCTGCAAGAAGACTCTCGATCCGGCGCAGGTTCTCCTCCAGGATGAAATCCTGGTTCCGGGTGGAGACAAAGGTGCCTTTCGCCGGGACGGTGACGATGAAGCCGTCCTTTGCCAGGTCGTCGTAGGCGCGCTGGGTGGTGATGACGCTGACGTGCAGGTCCTTCGCCAGCTTCCGCATGGACGGCATGGCTTCCCCGGGCTTTAGTTCGCCTTTCATGATCAGTTCCTTGATCTGTGATGTAATCTGTTCGTAAATCGGTTTTTCACTTGCGCTGCTTAAAATAATCTCCATGCCGTCACCTCTCAAATCCATTCTTCCTGTAGAGGAAGAGAAACAGAGCAGCAGAGAGGATCAGTTCCGCCGCGAGAATCAGGATTCCCCGGGTGTCGATCAGGGAAGAGCCGTTTTTGATGTTTGCCACCAGATCAAAGGTAATTCCGGTAAAGAAACATCCGGATATTTTCTCCAGAGTCTCGTTCAGCCCGGAGAACATGGGAACCATCATCAGGATGAGGATTCCCGGAGTAGTGATGGTGCTTGCTGATACCTGGTTCTTCGCGAAGATTCCGAAGATCATGCCCACAACCGTGGCGATCACGGCCGAGACCGTGGTGACAGCCAGATAACCGGCCCACTGGACGGGGGTCATGGGCAGCCGGACGATGAAGACGCAGATGACATTTACAGCCACGGTCATGAGTACCACGGGGATCAGGCTTCCGAGGAAGAATTCCAGTCCGTTTACGGAGGAAGTCATCAGCGTGCGCAGGGTATTTTTCTCTTTCTCCTCAGCGAGAGTTGCCGCTGCCACATAGATCCCCATCATGGAGATGTTCATCAGTGTTCCGATGGCAAGCGCGTAAGCGCTCATGGGGACCTTGTTAAAGGCGTTTCCGGCTACGTTTCCGTAGATCAGATCCATCAGGAAGGTAAATCCGATGGAAAAGACGGGCATGATGATAAAGTTTTTGCTGAACAGCGCCTTGCCCTTCACTTCCGTGATGGCGGCGAGTTTCCGGAGATGGACCGGTTTTAATGTGATTGCTTTCATTTTAATTCCCTCCCTGTTACTTCCAGGAATACAGTTTCAAGTGTGGGCTCGCAGGAGTGTAGTGTCTCGATCCGGTTTTCTTTCATCCAGATCATGATCCTGCCGGCCGTGTCCGGATCCTGGGAGAGCGTCAGCTTCGTACCGTCTGTCAGCTGTACGCGGTACCGTTTGATCCGGTTATATTTCAGGCAGATCTCTTCCGGGGAGCCGTACTCCACGATCACGCCTTCATTTAAGAGCGCCACATGGTCGCAGAGCTTTGTGGCTTCATCCATGTTGTGAGTGGTGAGGAAGATCGCCATGCCTTCCTTTTTCAGTTCCAGCAGCAGGCTGTGGATCTCCAGGGCAGTGGAGGGATCCAGGCCGCTTGTGGGCTCATCCAGGAAGAGCACTTTCGGTCTGTGGAGAATGGCCCTTGCCAGGATCAGCCGCTGAGTCTGTCCTTTGGAGAGTTTTCCTGCAGGTTTCTTCCGATGTTCATACAGACCGATCCGCTTCAGCATGGGATCGATCCGGTCGAGCGGAACATTCAGCAGGCGGGCAAAATATTTCAGGTTGTCATAGACAGTCATCCGCTCGTAGACACCGCTTGTGTCCGTTACGATGCCGATCTGTTCATAGATCCTCTCATCAATCCTGTCACAGGGAATTCCCAGAACTTCCGCCTCCCCGGAAGTGGGGCGGAGCTGTCCGGTCAGGATCTTGATGGTCGTTGTCTTGCCCGCGCCGCTGGGCCCCAGAAAACCGAGGATCTCGCCTTTCCCCAGAACTGCGTTTACATCTTTTAGTACGAAAGATCTGTCAAACTTTTTGGATAAATGCCGGATGGATATATATTCCTGGTTCATATGATTCACTCCTTTTTGCGAGTACTCTGTCTGTCGGAAATCTGTACTTCCGTCTGTACTTGTTTGATAAGTACAGTATATACGATGATGTACTGACTGTCAATACTGGATATATACAGTTTTGCAAATATCTGAAAAATTTTTTCTGAGCTGAAAAATAATATACATCAGATCCGGTCACTGTTCACGGTAACCGGATTTATGATCAGAAGAAATATCAGGCGGCGCTTATTGATTTAAGCGCCGCCCTTTCTGTTTGTATTTGGGAAAAATGGACAGGGGATTGCAGGGAGAAAATCAGGGTGAGACTGATTCAGACGACTTGGGATCATTCGCATAGATTTTTACAAGCTCAATTGCGATTCTGCAGGCAGCTTCCATCCCCTCCGCCGTGATGTGTTCATAGGGACCGTGATATCCGTGGCCGCCGGTTCCGAGATTCGGGCAGGGAAGTCCCCTGAAACTGAGCTGGGCTCCGTCCGTGCCGCCGCGGATCGGGAGGATAAGAGGAGTGACTCCTGCTGATTCACAGGCTTTTTTCGCATTTTCGATCAGATGCATGGAATCTGCGATGATCTCAGCCATGTTGCGGTACTGATCCGTGAGTGTGAGGGTGACGGTTCCCCGTCCCCATTTCCGGTTCATCTGCTTTTCAATACTTTTGAGCAGTTCCTTTTTCTGCTCGAACTTCGCACTGTCATGGTCGCGGATAATGTAATTCAGCCGGGCATGCGCCACATCGCCCTCCATGTCCGTGAGGTGGAAAAACCCTTCATACCCCTCAGTGTCCCGGGGCGTTTCTTGGGACGGGAGAAGGGAATTGATTTCCATTGCCACAAGAGCGGCATTGATCATAACATCCCTGGATGAACCAGGGTGTACATTGACTCCGCGGATATCGAACACAGCTTTCGCCGCGTTGAAGTTTTCGTACTGGATCTCGCCTTCCGTATCGCCGTCCAGCGTGTAGGCAAAGTCCGCGTCAAAGGCATCGAGGTCAAAGTGGGCCGCACCCATGCCAATCTCTTCATCAGGAGTAAAGGCGATGGAGATCTGGCCGTGGGGAATGTCTTCAGAGAGAATTCGTTCTGCCATGGTTACGATTTCCGCGATTCCAGCCTTGTCATCCGCACCGAGAATCGTAGTGCCGTCACTGGTGATCAGGGTACGTCCTTTGAGTTCTCTCAGGTGGGGGAACATATCCGGAGAGAGGACAATACCGCCCTCCGTAAGCGGAAGATCCCTCCCGTCATAATCTATGTGCACTACCGGGACGATCCGCCTGTCGCAGAAGTCTGAGACGGTATCAAGATGAGCGATAAATCCCAGCTTCGGCCTGTTTTCCAGTCCGGGAGTGGCGGGAATGTGAGCGTATACATAGCACTTCGGATCCACCTTTACATCCGTGATCCCCATGGTGAACAGTTCACGTGAGAGATGCTGCGCCAGCTCAAACTGACAGGCGCTGGATGGCGATGTATCACTTGATTCATCGCTTGGTGTGCGGATTCCGGCATAAGTTAATAATCGTTCTGACGGATTCATGGAAAAACCCCTTTCTTCAAATATAAATTCTGCGGATCAAAACGCAGTTGTGCAATCTCTTATAAAGATATAATGTCAGTATACCATGGAGAGCAAATAAATGATACCGGATATTATTTATACAGACACTTCGGTTATAGGATCAATCTATAGCCGGATATTTTTTATGTGTATTAGCGAAAGGGAAAATATCGTGATAGTATAGCTGCAGCAACCGGAAACTGTGAGAAAGAGAAGAATCAGGGCGAAAATGAGAGATAAGGCGAAGATTTCCGCTGCGGATCTTGAAATTGGAGGAGACTATCATGAAGGATATCAGAAATTCTGAAAACTGGAGCTTTGAGACGAAACAGCTGCATGTCGGGCAGGAACAGGCGGACCCGACGACCGGGGCGCGGGCGGTTCCAATTTACGCATCTACCTCTTTTGTGTTCGATGACTGCCGGCATGCGGAGAACCTGTTTGCCCTTCGGGACGATGGAAATATCTACGGACGGATGACGAATCCGACGGAGGCTGTGTTTGAACAGCGGATCGCTGCTCTGGAAGGAGGAACAGTGGCACTCGCGACGGCATCCGGCGCAGCGGCGATTACCTATACATTTCAGGCTCTTGCGAGGGCGGGGGAGCATATCGTGTCTTCGAAAACCATATACGGAGGGACCTATAATCTGCTGGCCCATACGCTGCCGCTGACCAGCGGCATTACAGCCACGTTTGTGGATCCGGAGGAAGAGGGCGCGTTTGAAAATGCGATCCGCGAGAATACGAAAGCGATTTTCGTGGAGACTCTGGGAAACCCGAATTCTAATGTGGCGGATCTGGAGAAACTGGCGGAGATTGCCCACAGGCACGGGATTCCTCTTGTGGTGGACTCGACTTTTGCCACACCTTACCTGGTGCGCCCTGTTGAGTATGGAGCGGATATCGTTATTCATTCCGCTACTAAATTTATCGGCGGTCACGGTACGGCTCTGGGCGGCGTGATCATCGAGAGCGGAAAATTTGACTGGAAAGCTTCGGGAAAATATCCGTGGATCTCGGAACCAAATCCGAGCTATCACGGAGTTTCATTTGCGGACGCCGCACCGGAGGCTCCGTTTGTAACCTATGTCCGCGCGGTTCTTCTCAGAGATACGGGAGCAACAATTTCTCCGTTCCACGCATTTCTTCTGCTGCAGGGACTGGAGACGCTTTCGCTTCGTGTGGAGCGGCATGTGGAAAATGCGCTGAAAATCGTGAAGTATCTGGCGGACCATCCGCAGGTGGAGGCGGTACATCATCCGTCGCTGGAAAGTGAAGCGACTCACGGACTGTACGAAAAGTATTTCCCGAATGGCGGAGGCTCCATCTTCACGTTTGAGATCAGGGGAAATGCGCAGACAGCGCAGAAATTCATTGATCATCTGCCGATCTTTTCTCTTCTGGCGAATGTGGCGGATGTGAAATCACTGGTGATCCATCCGGCTACAACGACTCACAGTCAGTGCACGGAGGATGAACTGCTGGAGCAGGGAATCAGGCCGAATACAATCCGTCTCTCCATCGGAATCGAGAAGGCGGAGGATCTGATCGCAGCGCTGGAGAGCGGATTCGCCAGCTGCTCTTAGTGGCGGAGAACAGAAAGTCAAAGCAGCAGGCAAGTGGAAAATGTTATGAGCTGTTAAAAATATAACAGAGTATGCTCCTTATTTTACATTTAATTTACAGAATGAAAAAAGCTTCTTTACAATAAGGATTTATTTTTACAAGTGAACAAAATAAAGGAGGTTCACTTACAATGAAGAAAAAAATGTTAGCAGCTTTTCTGGCAGTATTTATGGTTACAGGACTTCTTGCAGGCTGCGGTGGACAGTCATCAGACAATGGAAACAGCAGCGCTGCCGCCGAGACGGGGTCAGCGGATTCGGATACAGGCTCTCAGTCCGGAGAGACAAAAGATTTAAGCGGAACGATTACGGCGGCAGGTTCCTCTGCGTTAAAACCTCTTGTGGATGACGCGGCAAACGCATTCGGTGAGGAGTATCCGGATGTGGCAATTACAGCTGATGCCGGCGGGTCAGGAGAAGGTCTGAAGCAGGTTGCTGAGGGAACCGATGATATAGGTAATTCCGATGTGGAAGCACGTGAGAAACTGGATGCGGATCAGCCGGACAAACTGGTGGATCATCAGGTATGTGTAATCACAATGGCTCCGATTGTAAACAATGATGTCAAAGAGGGCGGCGTTACGGATCTGACAAAAGATCAGCTGATCTCTATTTTCACAGGCCAGACAACGAACTGGAAAGACGTCGGCGGCCCGGATGAGGATATCGTTCTTGTGACAAGACCGACATCTTCAGGAACACGCGCAACATTTGAGAAATACGCGCTTGACGGAAATGAGGAAGCGTCAAATGCGTCAATGGAGACAGATGATTCAGGAGTTCTTCTTCAGAATGTAAAGGATACAAAAGGTTCCATCGGATATGTGGCGCTTTCCTACCTGGTTGGAGATCCGGGAGTTTCTACCGTAGCAATCGATGGTGTTGAGCCGACTCTGGAGAATACATATTCAGGAGACTATCCGGTATGGACTTACGAGCATATGTACACCAACGGTGAGCCGAATGAAGTATGCGATGCATTTATCAAATACATTATGTCTGATCAGTACGGTGCCAAGATGGAAAGCCTGGGATATGGCGTATCTTCCAAAATGACTGTAACAGAGCACTGATACACAGACAGAGAAAAAGTGAAGTGGAGCGGGCTTGTCGCAGAAGATGAGCCCGCTTTCTTTTCACGGACGAAGGAGATCGGACATGATAGAAAAAAAGAAGCAGGGAATGTTCCGCAAAGAATATGCCTGGCGTGGAATCACGGTATTCTTCGGGCTTTTCGTCATTGCTCTGACGATTATAATCGGAGCGTTCCTGGTGTATAAAGGTTCGGATACTTTTCTGAAATTCGGACACAGCATTTGGGAGTTTCTGGGATCGGCAGAGTGGGACCCGGTGGACAGTGAAGAAGGGGGAGGGAGTGTCGGGGCGCTCATTTTTATCACAGGCTCTCTTGCTGTATGCGGACTTGCTCTTCTGGTTGCAACACCGTTTTCGCTGGGATCGGCGATCTTCATGACACAGATCTCGGAGAAATTCGGAGGGAAATTTTACCGCCCTGTAGTGGAAATATTCGCGGGAATACCGTCAGTTGTATATGGCTGGACCGGCCTGACCGTCCTTGTGCCTGCCATCAAGACCGTATTTCACAGGCAGGTGGGGCACTCTGTTCTGGCGGCAGGACTTGTGCTTGCCGTTATGATTTTCCCGACCATTACAAGCGTTTCCGCGGATGCCCTGACCGCGGTGCCTGATGAGTGCAGGAACGCCGCGTACGGTCTGGGTTCGACCCGCTGGCAGACAATCTGGAGAGTTGTGGTGCCTGCGGCCGCGCCGGGAATTATAACCGGGGTTATTCTGGGACTGGCGAGGGCTTTTGGCGAGGCGCTTGCGGTTGCCATGGTAATCGGCCAGACAACGGCACTTCCGTCCGGTCTGTTTTCCACGACAAAGACTTTGACAACCGAGATCGCCGCTCAGATGGGAAATGCCATGGAAGGCGGAGAACTGAAATCCGCTCTGTGGACAATGGCTCTGCTGCTGTTTTTGATTTCCCTTCTTTTTATCACGCTGATCCATCAGATCTCAGGACGAAGCGAGAAGGAAAAGGGAGGTGAATAGTGTGAAAGAGCGAATGAAACGGGCAAAACGCATGGACAGGTTCATGACGGCAGTGTTTTATGCTGTAGCCGTATTTTTCATGGTCCTTCTCGCCGCGTTTGCGGGCAAGGTGATTATCGGAGGACTTATGGGCGCAAAGCCGGAAATGTTCGGCTTTGAACGGCAGGGAACACTTGGAAATCAGCTGTTCAATACCATCTATCTGGTGCTGGCAGCCCTGGTCTGTTCGGTTCCGGTGGGCGTATTCGCAGGAATCTATCTTGCTGTCTATGCAAAACAGGGACCGCTGACAAAGTTTCTGAGAATCTGTATTGAGACATTATCTTCTCTCCCCTCTATTGTAGTTGGTCTGTTCGGATACCTGGTATTTCTGGTATTCCTGGGAATGGGGAAGAGCCTTCTGGCGGGAGCTCTGTCTGTGTCGATTCTGACACTGCCGCTTCTGACAACAACGACCGAAGACGCGATCCGCGGGCTTCCGGAGGGATATTTCCAGGCCAGTCTGGGGCTTGGCGCTACAAAATGGCAGTCTGTATTTCATGTTCTTCTTCCGGCCTGTGTCCCGAGAATTATGACCGGTGTGATCCTTGCGGCAGGGCGGGGATTCGGGGAAGCGGCGGCGCTTTTATATACCACCGGATCCGGAAGTACACTGCGCTGGGGCAACTGGGATATCACGTCCCCCACCAGCCCGCTGAATCTTCTGCGGCCGGCTGAGACGTTATCCACCCAGATCTGGAATCTCCAGATTAACGGACAGGATCCGGCACTCGCGAATCTTGCGGCCGCGGTTCTTATGCTTCTAGTTCTCGTATTTAATATTGCGGCGAATATCTGGAGCCGGAGGATCGAGGCGAAGGATTCAGGCGAAAAAGCATAGAAGGCACAGAGACCGATAAGAGAATAATTTGGGAAGGGAAAATCAGATCATGGGAAATAACAAGGTCAAGTTTGACATTCAAAATCTGAATCTCCACTATGGGGAGTTTCATGCGCTAAAGAATGTCAACATGAAGATATACGAGCATGAAATCACGGCGCTGATCGGGCCGTCGGGTTGTGGAAAATCCACATTTCTGAAAACACTGAATCGAATGAATGATTTTGTAAACGGTGTGAAAATTGACGGCAGTATCCGCATGGATGGAACAGATATTTTTCGGGAGATGGACGGAATCGAACTGAGATATAAAGTGGGAATGGTATTTCAGCAGCCGAATCCGTTTCCGAAAAGCGTTTACGATAATGTGGCATACGGACCGAGAATCTTTGGAATCCGGAAAAAGGCGGTCTTGGATGAAATTGTGGAGAGAAGTCTGAGACAGGCAGCCATATGGGATGAGCTGAAGGATCGTCTGAAGAAAAGCGCTCTGGGACTTTCCGGAGGGCAGCAGCAGCGCCTCTGCATCGCCAGGACTCTGGCGGTTGAGCCTGAGGTGATTCTGATGGATGAGCCTACCTCCGCGCTGGATCCGATTTCCACATCAAAGATTGAAGATCTCGCGATGGAACTTAAGGATAACTATACCATTATCATCGTAACGCACAACATGCAGCAGGCGGCGCGAATTTCGGATAAAACCGCATTTTTCCTTTTGGGAGAGATGATCGAGTACGGAGGGACAACGGAGCTGTTTGCAAAGCCGGAGGATCCGAGAACAGAGAGTTATATAACCGGAAGATTCGGCTGATCCTGTATAATTATCGAAAAAAGAAGGCGTCGGCATGATCATTTATATACTAGAAGAAAAAGAAAGACTGTCCCAGATGATCGCCTACAGTCTGGATATGGAACGGGAACAGGTGAAAATATACCATACATTACAGGAACTTGAGGAAGCGTCAGCACAGATGAGACCGGAACTGATCCTTCTGTACGAAGAGCAGGGCAGCTCATGGGCTGTGGAAATAATGGGACAGATGCGGAACAACGCATCCGTGAAAGGCATTCCGCTCATTATACTGGCGGAAAACGCGGCGGAGAGCGATATCGTAAAAGGGCTTGACAGTGGTGCCGAGCTGTTTATGACAGCGCCTTTTGGCGCGGCGGAACTCCATGCATATATCCATGCGGTCATGCG
>CALWBC010000126.1 GCA_944375755.1 uncultured Mediterraneibacter sp.
CTTTTAGCTGCACTTATTTCCTGTAGCGGAACCCGTACGCATCTCCATCTCCGCAGAAATACGTTCTGAAATTTTCTTCTGGTTTCATCCGCTTTGGAATCGGCTGTTAATGAATTAAATAGCTGAACTGTTTCGGTCCCGGCAAAATGATTGACACTTTTACTTTTAAATGGTAAAGTGTTATCAAATTAATTTAGAAGAGTAGACATCTGTTTACCTAACTGCACAGACGCTTTTGTCCAGGCAGCATTTTCTGTGATGGGCAGAGGCTTTTCTTTTATTTTACAAATCAATTTGAAAGGAGACCACTAATGAAACTTGAAAATTATGAAGTACATCTTCCCAACTATTCCATTGGAGATAAAATCTATGATAAGATCGGTCCCGTATGCGAGTCATACGGGAAGAAAGTTCTTGTAATCGGCGGCAGGAAAGCACTGGCCGCAGCTTATGACAAGATTGAATCCTATGTAAAAAAGACGAACCTTGAGATCATCGGCAGGGAAATCTACGGGGAGAACTGTACCTATGCAACAGTGGAGAAACTGCGTGCAATGCCTCTGTACCGGGAAGCCGACATGGTATTCGGCGTGGGCGGCGGAAAAGCGCTTGATACCGTAAAATGTCTGTGTATTACGGATGACAAACCGGTTTTTGCATTTCCGACCATTGCCTCTAACTGTTCCGCCTGCACCTCTGTCTCCATTATGTACAATGAGGACGGCACTTTTCTGAAACCTCATTTCTTTGTAAGACCTGTCATGCACTCTTTCATTGATACGGAGATCATCGCCCAGGCTCCCAGCCAGTACATGTGGGCGGGAATCGGCGATACTTACGCAAAATATTACGAGGCAGCCATTTCCTCGAGAGATGAACGGCTGGAACATTTTACGGCGCTTGGCGTAGCTGTCAGTGTCATGTGCAGAAATCCTCTGCTTGAGTACGGTCCAAAAGCACTGGAAGATCACAGAAAAGGACTGTGTACATATGATGTGGAACAGGTTGTCCTGGCGATTGTCGTAACCACCGGAATCGCCTCTATTTTCCTTACAAAGGATTTTACACCTGACTATAACAGCGGACTGGCGCACGCCGTCTTCTATGCCATGACCTCCTACCCGGTTATTGAAGAGCGCCATCTCCACGGAGAGGTTGTTGGATTCGGTGTACTTCTGGCTCTTTTGGTGGATCAGCAGTATGATGAATTTGAAAAAATCTATCAGCTGAATAAAGCGATCGGTCTCCCCATCTCACTGGAAGATATTGAGATCACGCAGAAACAGTGGGAAGAATGCGTAAAACGTATTCCTGACATGTCAGACATCGCTCATTATCCTTACAGAGTAACGGAAGAAATGCTGACAGAAGCCATGTCGAAACTGAAAGAAAGAGTGAAAAAAGATAATGAAGAAAAATAATACCAGAGCTGTCATCCTCGGCGTGTCATTCGTATGGTTTACAACACATTTTGGCGGTGGATTTGCATCCGGAGCGCAGATCTACAGTTATTTCGTCAGATTCGGAATCTGGTGTCTTATCATGCCGGTTCTCGCAATGCTCTATAACACAGTGTTCTTTGCATACAGTCTGCGATTTGCAAGAAAACATGAAGTCTATGACTACAGGTCATACAACAACGCGTTTTACGGAAAATTCGCCCCTGTATTTTCCAACCTGTTCGAAGTACTCTACATCTGTGTTATGTGTGCTGCCCCGGCAGTGGCATTTGCCACGGGCGGCGCGACCTTAAGCGAACTGACCGGGCTCCCTTATCTTCTCTGTACGTTCCTGATCGGCATATTTATCTTCATTGTGGCGATCTTCGGAACCGACCTTGTGAGAAAAGTCGCATCCGTGCTGTCCATATGTATCATTATCGGACTTCTGATCGTATATATTCCCAATATTATCGTAAATTTTCAGGGAATCCGTGATGCGGTTGGAAGCATGACATCACAGCCCGTTTCTTTCGGTGCTGCTCTCTGGTCCGCATTCCTGTACGGTACATTTCAGCTGTCCAACATAGCGGTCTTCGTCCAGCACGCCAGATCATTTGAAAAACCGGATGATGCCGTAAAGAGTATGGGAGTGGGATTTGTCGTCAACTCTCTGATGATGGTAATGGTCGTGCTGGGACTGATGACCGTGTACACCAGTCCGGATGCGGCACAGCAAAGTGTCCCCACACTGTTTATGGTTCAGAACGGAACCGGTTCGGCATTCATGACACCCCTGATCTCGATTCTTATCATTCTTGGAGCAGTCTCCACAGCAGTCAACATGGTGGCTGCAATGGTAAAAAGAATCTGCGGGGAAAACGCCTCTGACACAACCAACTCTCCGGGTGAGCGAAAAAAAATTCGCATTTCAGGAAAGGAAGTCGCTGCGGCCCTGATCTGCTGTCTGGTTGATTTCGGTATCGCTCAGTTCGGTCTGCTGACATTAATTCAGAAAGCCTACAGCGCAATCGCCTACCTGGCGATCCCGGTTATCCTGATTCCGTATATCATCCATATGATTGTGACAAGGTTTGATTCAAAATCATCTGTTTTCAGGAAGAAAAACTAGAAGAAAATCCTGAAATCCCGCATATTTATTAATAAAACAAAAGGGTGGCGGAATAAAACTCATAAGTTATTCTGTCACCCCTTTTTGATTTACTCTTCCTCTGCCAGCTTTTTCACTTCAGATAAATTCATTCCCAGAAACTCCGCGATCTCTTCCTGAGATTTTCCTGCTTTCATATTCATTTTCACAAGATTCTTTAACGTACGATGCTCTCCCCGTCTCTCTCCTCGTATTTCTCCTCGTATTTCTCCCCGTCTCTCCGCACTTTTCATCTGAGAATTATGATCCCTGATTGCCTTCTGCCTCAGCTCATATTCCAGCCGCTTCTGTTCGTCCAGACTCAGCTTCTTCAGTTCGTCATATGCCTCTTCAATGTATTCGTCTTTCTCTGCCATCTCTTCGAACTCCTTCCGGTTCTTCCCTCATTCATCTTATCACGTTCTTCAACAGGAGAACATAGTAAACTGTAATTTTCACACCACTGGATTTCCTGGCGATAACGCCATTTGAACTTTTTGAACATTGAAAAGACACCCTGGACAAAAACAATCTGTCCTGGATGTCTTTAAAGATAGCATTATAAAATTAGTTTTTCAATAAACTTTTTATAATAAATCGGGTTATCAACAAACTTACATGATTTATAAAAAGTTATCCTCACTCTGATGAAACAGTCTGGTAAAAAATATTATTTTCTCAACCGGAACAATCTGACAAGCCAGAATGCAATATTACCAAATTCAATTATAACAACTGCCGGAAGAAACCATCCGGGCAGAGACATTCCGGAAGCCGTAATCAGGATAAGATAAGCAAAGATCAGCGCAATACTGAATTTTAATGTCTTTACCATATATTTTAATGTTCGATAAACCTGCACTCTGTTCTTTTCCGTCACTTCAACTCCTGTATTCCATATCTGAGGAAAACGCTCGATCAATGTAATCGGAAAATAGAGCAGCCATGGAATTACAACCAGAATAATGATCTCGCCTTTACCGCCCCACCTGTCGATCTCACCGGCAAAATTATAGTGCATGGGGATTTTAGCAGGTATAGAGGACCATGTTACAAGGAGGTAAACAAGAGGGCCGATCAGTGCTGCCAGTGTCAGAATTTCCAATATAATATCTGCCAGTGTCGTTTTTATTTTCATGCTTTTCACCTATACATAGTTGCCTGCAATTCTGACAAACTCTTCCATGTTATGAACTATATCACCCGTATTAATAATTTTAATCTCAAATTCGCTATTTCCAAAATCCATAATATGTCTGAGATTGATCGTCAGATCCTTTTCTTTTCCTATTTTCAGAATCCACTTTGCACAGTTATCGCCACAGGCAGAAGCATTAAACACTTTTCCTGACTGATCGAATGCCAGAAGCATCAATGTTTTTACACCGCCGGATATCTCTTTTACTGAGATAGGCCCCAGAACAGGACTTTGTATCAGATGAGGCCCTACTACTTCGGATTTATCTACATCTTTTATCATTTCTTCTGATAATTTATCTGTAATCCACTCATCTTCATACTGATTATCAAAGTATGCAGGCGGATAGTAAATTGCCTGATCCATTTCTCCCAGATATACGTTCAGCATAACAACCCCCAAAATCAACAGAAGATTTAAAAAAAGCCAAACATCCTGTTCTCACAGGTATGTTCAGCTTTTTACCTACGTTCCCGAGGTGATTCGAACACCCGACCTACCGCTTAGGAGGCGGTCGCTCTATCCAGCTGAGCTACGGAAACACATATATATTATTAACTGCATCTTTCTCAGATGCAGTTAATAATATACCACGTTTTTCCCGATTTCTCAACTGTTTTTACAAATTTGCACTGATATAATACCCGTCTTCCAGCGCATTCCACACGGTTCCTACCCGATTGGCATCTCCGATGATATTTGTATCCTGCACGATCCCATAGAATTCATTTGCTTCATCAATACGGGATTTCATTCCCGCAGCGAAGATTACGGTATCCGCCGGAAATTCTTTTTGTTTTCCATCTGATGTTTCTGCCACTACAGAATGTTCCTTTATCTCTCTGCAGTTTATACTGGTGACTGCCGTAAGATTCGGATACTTCTTCATCTCTGTCATAAGAGCGGTTTTCATAATGTCATTCAGCGTCCTGTTCAATACAGGCCCAAGTTCCAGAACAGTTACATTTCTGCCCTTTCTCGCCAGGTCAACTCCCAGTTCACATCCAATGGAACCACCGCCTATAATGACTGCGTTTTTTCCGATCTCATCCATATGTTTATACGCTTCTATACAGGTAAAAATCTGATTTTTTTCTTTTCCGGGCAGCGGAAGTTCAGCCGGATACGCTCCCAGCGCAAGAATAATACAATCCGCGTTTTCTTCCTTCAGAAGTTCAGGATCCACCTTTGTATTCAGATGCACTTTTACTTTCTGTTTCTTAAGCTGTGTGATGAGATAATCCTTCATCCTCCTCAGATCCTGTTTTGATCCGTCATATTCCGAGCAGATCAGCTGTCCTCCAAGTTCACTTTCCTTCTCATAAAGAGTGACCTCATGACCTCTTTCTGATGCCGTGATCGCTGCTTTCATACCTGCGGGCCCGCCTCCGACTACAATCACTCGTTTCTTTTCTCCGGCAGGCGGAAGGATATCCGGAACCCGCTCCTCATGGAGATATCTGGGATTAACAGAACAGCATGGTACCGAGTTCATTCCCACGTGAGCCTTCTTCTCTTCTTCTGTCCTGTACTGGTAAGGATTATAGCAGTTCATGCATCGGATGCACGGCACGATATCCTCACTGCGTCCTTCCCAGGCTTTCTTCACCCACCAGGGATCCGCGATCAGCTGACGCCCGATCACAACCACATCCGCGCAGCCGTCCTCCAGTATTTCTTCCGCTTCCTCGGGCGTCATGATTCCTCCTACTACAGCTACGGGAATCTTCACCTGATCCTTAACAACTTTCGCCAGCGCTGCATTGATTTTATGAGGAGCATATGCGGTGGGCGACATGTAGATCTTTCTCTCATTGCTTACCTCAACCCCACAGGAGATATGCACCATGTCAATCTTGTCTTCTATGCTCTTGATAAAGGCTGCGACCTCATCGATCTTCATGCCGCCCTCGATATGCTCATCTCCGCTTATTCTCATATCCAGCATGTAATCCGGACCAACTGCTTTTCTTACACGGTCAACAATCATAGTCGGAAACTTAATTCTGTTTTCAAAACATCCCCCATATTCATCCGTCCGCTTATTGAAATACGGAGAAAGAAATTCCGCCGGCAGCCATCCGTGTCCGAAGTGAAGCAATACTCCGTCAAATCCGTACTCCTTTGCATCCAGAGCTGACTTTGCAAACTTGTCAGCAATATCATTCATCATTTCTTCATCCATGGCACGCACTTCCGTGCCGTCCTCCCGGATAAAGGATACCGGACCGATCGCATAATCCCCCTCTTCCACCATGGCAAACTGGCCGCAGTGACACAGCTCAAACTCCGCTTTTGCTCCTCTCTGCCTGATCACGGAAACTTCCTCCCGGACTTTCGCTGCCTTGAACAGATCAGCAAAACAATATGGTCCCGGAGAAAGCCTCATTCGTGAATCATCCACCGATCCGCTTGTTCCGCGGATAATCATGCCGATTCCACTCAGAGATTTATCGGTATTGCTTCCCAGCGGCGCTGATATGATCCTGTTTTTTAATGTCACTTTATTTACCTTAAGCGGTTCAAATAATCTCGGATATCTGCATTTCATTATTTTATTCCTTTCTGTTATGCTTCCGCTTCTTCCGGAATATCTTCAAATCCGATAAACGCTGTTATCAGGAACGCTCCCACAAATGAAACGATCATAAGAATACACCAGATCACAAAGGTGTCTCCAAAGAAAGCCGGAAGGCCGCCCAGGCCGCAAAGGCTCAGAGCCGTACATTTTACACCGAAAATCAGAGAGATCGCCGAACAGATGGCATCCATGATTCCAAGTGAAATCAGAGGCTTTTTTGCCGGAAGTAGAACACCGAACAATGCAGGTTCCGTAATTCCAACAATCGCCATGAGGGATGCTGACATTGAGGTTGTCTTCATCTTCTGATTTCTTGTCTTATACCATACGCCAAGCGCTGCGCCGCCTACTGCGATATTTCCATACGCAAGCAGAGGGAAGAAATAGGAAAATCCCTGGCTTGCAAGTTCTGTCAGTGTAATCGGAAGCGCGATTCCGTTGTGAACTCCTGTCATAACAAGGTATGGCGCAACCGCTCCGATAATCAGACCTCCCACAACAGACATTCTTGTGAATATAAATGTAATCACCGTACACAGTCCGTTTCCGATCCATGTTGCAATCGGTCCTGTCACAATCAGAATCACCGGAATGGACAGAATCATTGTAATAATCGGGACAAGCAGGCTTGAAAGCACCTTGGGGCTTATTTTCTTAGCCAGTTTATTGATCAGCATTACCACAGGCATGGAAATCAGAATCGGTGTAATCGATGACGTGTATGTAACAAGAGTAACCGGTATACCGATAAAGGTCGCCGTACCTTCGTCGGCAGCTGCGGATATAAGATCAGGATAAACCATAACCGCTCCTACCAGAGCACCAAGATATGGATTGATTCTCAGCTTCTTAGCCGCAGCATAAGCGAGGAAAACCGGCAGAAAATAATATCCTGCCTGCCCGATGGAATTAAGTACCGTATATGTATAGGTCTCGGTATCCACATTCAGATAATTCAGCATTGCCAGTAAACTCTGCAGGAATCCTGATGCGATCAGAATCGGAACAATGGGCTGAATGGAGTTTGCTATATAATCAATGACAATTGCTCCCGGCGACTGTTTCTTTGCCACTACCTGATGTGAACTTTCCGCATCTTCCCGGATATGAACCAGTTTTTCCAGCTCATCATAGACATCATTACACTGGCCGCCGAAAATGATCTGAAGTGTATTCGCAGACCAGTTAAGTCCCTGGCATCCTTCTATTTTTTTTATCTTTTTTTCATCTGCTTTTGACGGCTCTTTCAGCTCAACACGAACACGTGTAAAACAGCTCATGATACTGATAATATTTTCTTCTCCGCCTACATTCTCAACAACTTCTTTTGCCGCGTTTTTGTAATCCATAGATTTCACTCCTCTTCCCTTCTTAATAATAAAAATCCCGCACTCCTGTTTCTCTTTTTTTATCATTCTGTTTTTCCCATACTTCTGCAGTTTCTCAGATGGAGCACAAGATAATTTTCTTCCGATTCCGTTATATGCCTGCCAAACTTCTGATATAAGATTTCCGACAGTTCTCTGATACATGCCACTTCTTCCTCAAATACCTCTCGGATTGTCTTTTTCAGGAATTCGTCATTTTCTGAATTTTCCCTGTTATCAACATATCTCTGAGCAAAGTATTTCACATGAGTGACAAACCTGTTGTAAGAAAATGATTCTTCCGATACATCCATGAGATAATGTTCCCTTATATAATTGATAGATATATCAATTACCTGAAATACCTTACTCACCGTGCGTCTGTCCTGACTGTATTCCGAAGAAATCATATACATGGCAATATATCCTACTTCCGAATCCGGGACAGTAATTCCGAACATCTGTCGGATTCTTTCTTTCGCGTACAGTCCGATCTTCCATTCTTTTTTGTAGAACTGGCGGATTTCCATAAGAAACGGGTTATCCAGTTCAAGTCCTTCCCTCAGTCTTTTGACAGCAAAATGAATGTGATCCGTCAGCGCCAGAATCATATCTTCCTCTGATGAAAACTGATATTCCTTCCGTGCTGTATCGAAGATTTCTTCCGCAAGTTCCAGATATTCCGGCGGGATCTTCTCGATCAGTTCCATAAGCTTTTTATTCTGTCCTGCCGTAAAGATTTTCTGTATTCTGCTTTCATCAATCATATCGCCCTTTTTTGCGTGAAATCCCACACCCGTTCCAACTACAACCACTTCTCCCTTTTTTCTGTCATATCCCATAACCACATTATTATTCAGAGGCTGCACTATTTTAATCATCTGTTCACTTCCTTACCAGTTTCATCAGTTCTTCACCGGCTTTTACTTCATACCGTTCCGGATATGTAATCTGAAAATCTTTTGTATTTTCAACTACAACCATTGTTGTTGCCGCATATTTTTTTCGAATCATCGGAAGGTCTATTTTCATAAGAACATCTCCTGCGTCCACCATATCCCCCTGCCTGACCTGAACTTCAAATCCTTTTCCCTTCAATTCGACCGTATCAATTCCCACGTGAAGTACAATATCAGCACCGTTATCCCCTTCAATTCCCACTACATGACCGGTAGGAAATACAACCTTTACTTTTCCCTTCACCGGCGAATACAATACATTATCCATGGGCTCAATTGCCGCTCCATCTCCCAGCATTTTCTGTGAAAAGACGACATCATTGACCTGTTCAAGAGGAATTATTTTTCCCGAAACCGGCGCATATATACAATTCCTGTCCTGATTTTTTATTTCCAGATTTTTCTCTCTTTTTTTCAGAAAAAACATGTTCTCTCTCCTCCATTTTGGGTCGTAAAAATAAAAAAAACCAAAATCAGCTGTTTGCTGATTTTGGTTTAGCCTGCATTACCAGTGACATTCCCAATGTCTCTCTTAAGTTGTTTTTAGCATAACAGATATTAATTTAAATGTCAAACGGTAATTTTTGAGATAATCCGGATTACCGGATTATCGGATTATCCTAAAAATTAATATACCCCTGCAGCCATATCGTCCCTTTGAATCTTCTTCCGATCTCAGGTTCTCCCATTACTTCACTGACAGGTACACAGATGTCGAACTGCATCTCATTTACATTCAGCTTCATCTGATACAGTTCCACTCCTGTAGCAGTGTTCGTCCTTCTTCTCACCGCCAGTATTTCGCCCATAATCGAATAGAGATCACATTCTACCCCATATGGCATAAAGTAAGTATCGACAATAGAAAACACATCCTCATTTGCCAGACGTCGCGACACCTGCGAATATGTATCAATATCGTCAAGTGTCAGAGTTTCTATGGCGCTCTGATCGCCATTTCTTGCCGCATTGATCAGCATTTTTCTGTTATCCGATGCTTCCTTCTCGCTTTTTATCTGCTTCTCATTCTTTATAACCGGCAGAAGTATTGTTCCTGAAAGCGATAATCCTGAAAATGTAACTGATGTTGTGATATCTTTTACAAATCCAGCCTGTCTCTCTCTCATATATTCAATGCCGTTCTGAAGGGTAAATATAAGGCTGATTCCGATTTTCGAATCCTCGCACATTCCGACATACTGCTCTTTTTCTATCTTTCTCTCCACAGCAATATCGGCATACGTACTGATTCCGCTCCCCTCAAAATACGGGAAATAATAATCCGGATCAAATACATCATTCTCGTCCAGTTCCCCACACAGGGAGATTCCGACTCCCTGCCCATACTCCCGCCGGAGTTCACAGAAATCCTCTCCCGGCTTGTAGGAAACAATCGTCTGATGCGTGAATCCTGCTTCCACATCAGACAGGAGTTTTCTCAGATCATTTTTTGTCCGGATATTGTCAAATCCAACTGCTTTTAAATACTGATGCATCTATTTCTTTCCCAAATAATTTACATTTTCAAGTTTTATTTATTTTTAGGCACAATCTTGTCATTTCCACCCATGTACGGTCTGAGCACTTCCGGAATTTTAACGGATCCATCCGCCTGAAGATTATTTTCAAGGAATGCGATCAGCATACGCGGCGGTGCAACTACCGTATTATTCAGTGTATGTGCAAAATAGCTTCCATTCTCGCCTTTTACTCGAATACCAAGTCTTCTCGCCTGAGCATCTCCAAGATTAGCGCAGCTTCCGACCTCGAAGTATTTTTTCTGTCTCTGAGACCATGCCTCAACATCGACAGATTTAACCTGCAGATCCGCAAGATCACCTGAGCAGCACTCCAGAGTTCGCACAGGAATATCCATGGAGCGGAACAGATCTACCGTAT
>CALWBC010000127.1 GCA_944375755.1 uncultured Mediterraneibacter sp.
CCGGAGAAACCGGACAACATCATCGAGAAGATGATCATCGGACGTCTGAACAAAGAGCTGAAAGAGTACTGCCTGCTTGATCAGGTTTATGTACAGGACAGCGACCTCACAGTTGCAAAATATGTTGACAAAGTAGCGAAAGAGAACAACGCGAAAGTTACAGTTAAGAAATTCGTTCGTTACGAGACAGGTGAAGGTATCGAGAAGAAAGAAGAGAACTTCGCTGAGGAAGTTGCAAAACAGATGAATATGTAATTTCATAAACCGTAAGGTGCTGGAAGCCCTTGAAAATCCCGTAAAACGGGCATTTTCAAGGGCTTTTTTGGGTTCTATAAATATATGGATTTTGCCACTTGCCGATGGTGTGGGATATACATGATTCGGTATGTAAATGATTGCCACTTGCTATACAGGTGGGATACAAATAGTATAGTGCGTAAAAAATCCCCGTCAGTCAAGGATGGGGATTTTTTATAAGGAGAAAAATGGAAGAAGAATTAGGTGCGGCTGCTTTGTAAGTTGGTGCGCTGACCAGTGCGGTTATATTGAAAGTGGTGTAATACCCAGGTTTTCTCTTTGTTCCGCAGGCATGGAATGGTTTGAGAGCCGGGGCCGGTTCATGGACGGCAGAATTGAGGCATAATGAAGAGATAAGCATTATGCCTTGTTTACATAGCCGGAAATAATATAATATACCTTTAGTCGATTTGAAGTAAATCTTTAGATTAGAATAAAAAAGAATTTAGTAATTTGGTGGTAAAATAAAAAAATTGGGATATTTCTGCAACATTTTTTATTTAAGATATAGACTGTTGTAATATGCCAGGAGAGGATGTGAGCACATGAAAACCATATTGATCGTGGAGGATGATGTGATTTTGAATAAGACTTTGACTTATAACCTGACCTCTGACGGTTATGAGGTTACATCAGCTTATAGATATCGGGAGACAGTAAACTATCTAAAGGATAAGGAATTTGATGTGGCTTTGCTGGATATTAACCTGCCGGATGGCAATGGTCTTGATTTATGCCGGGAAATCCGGGGACGAGGCCAGCATACTTATATGATGTTTCTGACTGCTAATGACAGGGAGAGCGATATGCTGAAAGGCTATGAAGCAGGCGGCGCAGATTACATTACAAAGCCTTTTTCCGTGGCGGTGCTGTGTAAAAAGATTGCTGCTGTATTTGACAATATGGAACTTCGGACACCACGGCATGATGTGTTTGACGATGGATTTTTAAGAATAGATTTTTCCGGGCAGACTGCCTCTTTATCTGGAAATCCATTGGAGTTTACGCCAAAAGAATACCGCACGCTGTATCTGTTTGTTAAGAATCCCCGCATTATCCTGACGAAACGCCAACTTTTGGAAAGGCTGTGGGATATTGATGGAGATTTTGTGGACGAACATACGTTGGCAACCATCATCAGTCGGATACGTAAGAAGATTGAGACGGACGAGCGTAAGTATATCAAGACAGCCTACGGAATGGGGTATCAGTGGATAGGTGGTGACTCGTGATGGAATTAAAAGATTTATCTGTACGGAAATTTTTAAGGTTGTTTTTTACCGGGATCATTATGACTGCTGTTATCCTTCTGCTTGTTCTGTTCTGGATGACAAGAGATATACGGGTGGTAGGATATGGGATGCTCTTGACGGTAATTATATTTGCGTGGGTAGCCATTTTCCTTCATTATTTTGAAAAAAAGCTGGAGCTGTTTACGGATGGATTGTGCCGAACTCTGGATGATATGATGGATCATGCGGTCTGTCCGGAAACAGACTATGAAGCGGAAACGTTGTTCTCACGAATTAGTCACAGGTTGGAGCGTCTTTACAATGTCATGCGGAAAGACCGGGAACTGATTGCAAAGGAAAAAGGCGAGCTTCAATCGCTCTTGTCGGATATATCTCACCAGACAAAAACGCCCATAGCTAACCTGAAGATGTTGAATGAAACTCTGCTGGAACGTCCAGTGGATGAAGAAAGACGCTATGATTTTCTGAAGGCTGCGAGAAGCCAGCTTGACAAGCTGGACTTTCTCATTCAGGCAATGGTAAAAACATCCCGATTGGAAACAGGGGTTATAAAGTTGGAGAAAAGAAACGAACCAATGGCAGATACATTATCGTCTGCGATTAATGGGATATTGTCGTCGTTGGAAAAGAAACAGATCGTCTTGTCAGTGGACTGCCCGGATGCTCTGTCTGTTTCCCATGACAGTCGATGGACTTCCGAGGCATTATTTAATTTACTGGATAATGCAGTAAAGTATACGCCGGCAGGCGGTAATATCCGTGTGGTAGTACAAGATTGGGAAATGTATCTGCGGATTGATGTGTCTGATAATGGGCGCGGTATTCCTGAAAGAGAACATGCGGCGATTTTTAAACGGTTTTATCGGGAGGAGTCCGTGCATGATGTGGAAGGTATCGGCATTGGTCTGTATCTTGCCCGTGAGATCATCACGATGCAGGGAGGATATATCAAAGTTACATCAGAGGTTGGGAAAGGTTCTACTTTTTCTGTTTTCCTGCCACGGAGATAGTCTGTCGGTAGTCTGTAAAATGCAGGCTGCCGCTTTTAGAAATTTATTGATAGATTTGAGATTTAGGACATTTCTGCAACATTTGGACTTTAGTATATCCTTATCAATCAAAGAAAGGCAGGTATTCTTATGAGTATCTTACAGACAACCGATTTGAAAAAGTATTATGGTGAGGAACCTAACATAACACGTGCATTGGACGGCGTAACATTTTCCGTAGAGGAAGGCGAATTTGTGGCTGTTGTCGGTACATCTGGCTCTGGCAAGTCTACTTTACTCCACATGATGGGCGGTCTGGATACACCTACTTCTGGTAGCGTAGTAGTGAGTGGAAAAGAGTTGGCAAAAATGAATGACGAACAGCTTACTATTTTTCGGCGCCGCAATATTGGATTTGTATTCCAGAATTATAATCTTGTGCCAATCCTTAATGTATATGAAAATATCGTCCTCCCGGTGGAATTAGATGGAGATACGGTGGATCAGAATTTTATGGATGAAGTGGTAAAAATGCTGGGATTGGAAGATAAGCTCCAAAATATGCCGAATAATCTTTCCGGCGGACAGCAACAACGAGTTGCCATAGCCCGCGCGTTGATTGCTAAGCCAGCAATTATCCTGGCTGACGAGCCTACTGGAAATTTAGACAGTAAGACCAGCGCTGATGTTCTCGGCCTGCTGCAACGTACCAGCCGGGAGTTTAATCAAACTTTGGTAATGATTACACATAACAGTGAGATTGCTCAACTTGCGGATCGCATTGTGCGAATTGAGGACGGA
Organism: uncultured Mediterraneibacter sp.; assembly: GCA_944375755.1. GTDB lineage: Bacteria > Bacillota > Clostridia > Lachnospirales > Lachnospiraceae > Mediterraneibacter. The sequence continues at coordinate 3,341 of CALWBC010000127.1, forward strand.
AAGATTATTGCGTAAGGGGGATGAGCTATGACTTTACCATTTGAAAATAACACAAGTGCTGTAATTAAGCGTATATCAAATAGAAGCATAATGGCAAATAAGAAAAGAAATTTTTTTACTGTAATTACGATTGCGCTTGCGGCTGCGCTTCTGTTAGCAATTATGCTTTATGGATTTGGAACTTCACAGGCAACTATTAACAGGACAAAAGATACTGCGCAAATCGTACTGATGAACATTTCGCAGGAGCAGGGTGGTAAATTGTATGAACAGGATCAGATTGATTGGATTGGCGAGTTTACGCTTGTATCGACTGAACAGGTAAATAATTCTGTTTTTTACATGCAATATGGAAATGATGAAATGTTTAAAGCACAAGATATGACATATAGCGGAAATATCCCCGTTTTAGCAAACGAAATCATGCTGCAAAAATCCTTTTTGGAAGAATTAGGATATAACACAGACCTGGGCCAAACTATTTTTATTCCCCTTTCTGATGGTCAAACATTGGAGTTTACCTTATCCGGCATTATAAATGTTGAGATGGGAGATATAGGCAGCTATATGGGGATGGTATCGAAAGAGTATGCCAATCAACAAAATGGCGGATCGGCCTCGCTTGATTACTATATTGGACTGAAAAATGCGGAAAGTATGACTGAAGATGAAGCAACGGATTATGCAAACTTTCTGGCAGAAAAACTAAATATTTCTAATGAACAGGTTATCGTCCGGTCTAATTATTTTGTGACAATGGAAAGAGGTCTTTTCAATAGTGATATGTACCTCTATCTTTTGATTGGAGCAATTACATTTATCGGCTCCGGAATTGTGATATATTCAATTTTTTATATTTCTGTTGCTGAGAATATAAGAAATTACGGGCAGCTTCGCACGCTTGGAACGACAAAAAAGCAAATCAGGAAAATTGTATATCGAGAAGGTAAAAAGTTGTCATGGATTGGTATTCCAATAGGTTTAATGGCAGGAAATCTTGTTGGTTATTTTATCATCCCTGATGGCTGGAACTGGCTTACAACTTTAATTATGACAATAGTTGTGGCTTTGTTTGCATTTGTAATTATAATGTTTTCTATCCGTACACCTGTAAAGAAAGCGGCTCTTGTATCGCCGATTGAAGCAATCCGATATACCTCTTATCAGGGTAAGGTAAAGAAAAGTTCTAAATTACACAGAAAAATTTCTACTATGGCATTAGCAAAAATGAATCTCTCTCGAAATAAGAAAAAGTTTTTGCTGACCATTACTTCTTTGTCGATTGGAGGGATTTTGCTTGTAATAGTATCTACTCTTATGATTTCTTACGATGGAGCAGCGGAAGTAAGAGGAAAGAGTTTTCCATATGGAGAATTTCAACTTGAATTGAATGAGAGTGATGAGGCGTCTGTCTCACAATTACAGGCACAGAATATATTCAATGATGATTTTGTGAATGAGATTACAGCTTTAGATGGCGTTACAGGAGTAAAACGATGGTATTCTATTGATGCAATTTGCTATGTTAATGGTTCAGAAGTAAAAAACGTACAGGGCTATACCAGAGATGAAGTTATTGGACTGGAAGAAAATATGTTAGAAGGTACCGTTGACTATGATACGTTGGTTTCACAAAAAGGAGTAGTTTTATTGCAGGATCGAGCGGATGACGGATATTGTTCTGCCTCGTTGGGCGATACTATCGATATTCAGGCTGCAAATGCAGCAGGAGAAAATATTACGGAAACATTTACAGTAATGGGGATTGTAAGTAATTATCAATATGCAGGAAATAAGAAGTGCTTTACGATGCCGTCAGATCTTATGAACACTTTTATGGGAACAGATTGTACTTCCATTTTAGAAGTTAGTACAGAATCTCAAAAATCTGTTGATGTTGAAGCCGCATTGACACAATTAGTAAATAATAATCCCGGACTTTCAATTTATACTTTCCAGGAAAGTCTTAATTATTATACGTACCAGCAGCAATTTATGAACAGTGTTATGCTGATTGTTGCAATCTGTGTAGCATGTTTCTCATTGATAAATCTTGTGAATACATCAATTACTAATTTCCTTTCCCGCAGACAGGAAATTGGCGCTTTACAGGCAGTCGGATTGAGCCGCAAGCAACTATCACAGATGCTTCGATATGAAGGCATAATTTATGCGGTGGTTACTACTTTTTTTACAGTAGGTATTGGTTTAGGATTAGGCATCTTGTGTGTAAATGCAATTAAATCAGCAAACCCATATTACTTTTATAAGTTTCCGTGGCCTGTGGTTTTAGTGTATTTGTTGCTTCTGATACTCGTCCAAATTATATTAACTGTATTCATGACAAACAGTTTAAAACATCATTCGCTTGTCGAACGCATTAAAACTGTGGAATGAAATACGTATAGACAGTGGAATTACTCAACTTGTAGATTAAGGTCGGGGAAATTATCGTATAAGGGGGATGGGCTATGACTTTACCATTTGAAAATAATACGAATGCCATTGTAAATAAGCTGGCGAGGCGAAATATGCAAAGTGAGAAGCGCCGCAATCTCATGGTAATTGTTGCCGTTGCACTTTCAGCCTTTTTAATTTGCTTTTCTGGTACAATGGGGACTTCAATGCTGCAAATACAGAAAAATCAAATCAAAGACACCTATGAGGCAACCTAGGTCGGAATTACCGAACAGAATATTCAAACTTTGAGAACAATACCTGAACTTGCCCGCGTTGGTGAGTATTACATTATCGGATCAGAAAACTCATCGCAAGGCTTTAATGCACTTTTTAGTTATGGGGATACCGATGCGATATATATTGCTCGTAATCAAATGAAATTACAAACAGGTAATTTGCCGGAAAGCGAAAATGAAATTGTTGTTAGCTCCAGATGGCTTTCTAAGTATTCCCCGGGAACAGAAGTTGGAGGAACCATCAGATTAGATACAGAGAGTTTTCATGGAGAGTACATTGTTTCCGGTATTATGGATGCATTAACTAATGAAACCTCAGAAACATATTCTTTTCTCGTGTCCAAAGAGTCTTTGACAAAATGGGATGGCTATGACGATTCCATGTATATTGCCTATTGTCATCTTGAAAACGATAAACAATTAGATGCAGATACAATTCAGTCATTTTATCAGCAAGTTGCTAAAGAAAACAATCTGCCTGAACCGAGATTTAATACAGTTTATTTTCGATGGGCTGGAAATGACACTGTTTTTGGAGCGTTGCCATTGGCTCTTATAACTGCTGGAATTGTTCTGGTCGGCGGATACATTGTTATTCAAAGTATTTTCCGCATTTCTATCAACGATAAAATTCAAAGTTATGGACAGCTTCGTACTATTGGTGCAACGCAGAAACAGATCAAACGCTTTGTGAAAAAAGAGGGACATCAGCTTGGTGGAATTTGTATTTTAATTGGTATTCTGTTAGGTGCGATTTGTTCTCTGATTATATTTTTTGATGGATTCAATGCTTTATATTATGCCGGAATTGTATTCTTAACTGTGTTTGTCTGTTGGATTATGGTTTCTTTTGCGATTCGGAAACCGATCAAAATTGCAGTCAAAATCTCACCTATTGAAGCAGTGCGTTTTACCTCAGAGCAAAAAAGAATCTCACATAGTCGAAAAAAGCATGTAAAACTTCATCCATTTTCACTTGGCCTGATGAATTTTGGCAGAGATAGGAAAAAAACAATCAGTATTATTCTATCCTTAAGCCTGGGGGGATTGCTACTGCTTATCATATCTTCTGTGTCACTTTTACAATCCCCGGAACGGATGGCACGACAGCAATTTCCTTACGGAGATTATAAAATATATATAGACTCGGGAAAAAGTCAAACGGATATATTGCGTGCTGGAAATCCTTTAAGTGAGGAATTAAAGCAAGAAATATTGGCGATTGATGGTGTGGAAAATATTGTTGTAACACGTCAAAGCGCCCATGCACAGTTTTCAACTGGGGAAAATTCAAGCAGCGGTGTCTGCGATATGATTACTGATGGGAATTATAGTAATCTGGAAGATTCCCTAATTGATGGAGCTATGCCGACTAAGAACCATAATGTTGTTATAGCGGTAAGTGTTGCAGAAACAGAACATATAGAGGTAGGTAGTACTTTGAAATTATTTTTTGGAGAAACGATAGTACCCGTAAAAGTAACCGGTACATTTGATCCTGGCGGAACCATAATGGCAGACGGAATTGGACATTCAGCACTTAGTTTAGATTCTGCCATACTATTCGCGCCCGAAGAACTGTTTCAAGAATTGTTACCAGGAATAGAAAATTTTGACTACTCATGGAGTATTGTAAGCGCTCCAGAAAAGGATCAAATCGTTAAGGAGGGCTTACAAAGCATTGTGAGCAATCATACTGATATTTCCCTCGACCAAATGGCCTCTCTTGTTGAGAGCTTTGAGCAAACTAATATGATATATGAAGTCCTAAAAATTGTATCATGGATGGTTTTTTTGTTTGGAGTCGTTAATCTTATCAATACAACACTGGCAAATCAAATATCGCGGAAACGGGAAAATAGCATTTTGCGATCTATCGGCCTAACGCAAAAGCAGCTTTATAAGATGATTGTCTGTGAGGAGATTGGCTATGTTCTATTTGTGATGACTACAATTTTGATAATCGGATTGCCGTTTACAATCTTTGTCTGCCGGGAGATTAGCAAGATTATTTATGCCGGAGAAGTAATTGTATATCAATTTCCGATTTTTGAGATGGGGCTGTTCCTATTTGTACTGTTCGGATTAGAATTTATTCTCTCCATTTGGACAATACGCAGACAGAAAAAGCAGTCGTTAATCGAGCAAATGCGGACAATGGAATGAAAGTTGGCTATGCATTCAAAAATAGAATCGTTTCCGCACAAATGATCAAAAATTCTTCTCCATGATTTGCTATACTGGTTGCGCAAGGAGGAGGTAAAACCATTGGAATACAGAGAAGAGATAATGGCGGCAATCGATTATATTGAACAGCACCTGGATCAGGAGATCAGGGTGGATGACGTGGCCGCGGCCGTCGGGTTTTCAAAATATCATTTCCAGAGGATTTTTAAAAATGAGGTCGGACTTGCGGTGTACGAATATATTCGGAAAAGACGGCTTGCGCAGGCGGCGGCACTTCTCCTTAACAGCAGCATGCAGGTGCTTGATATCGCGGTGTGTCTGTATTTCGAATCTCAGGAGGCATTTACCCGTGCGTTTAAAAAATGTTATGGACTGCCTCCGGGGCAATACCGAAAAGCGCTGTGTAATGTGATTTATGGAGGTATGGATATGGACGAGAAAAGAAGTGCAAAAATCAGACATTGGATTATAACGGGAACTGCGCCGGATAAATATGAAACTGGGGTTGATCAAAAGGTTTTTCATGCAGGGACAAGATCAGCATTCATCTGCTCGCTTTCTGAGGAGTATGAGGAAGATGAATATGCTACGGTCATGCAGCAGTTCAGTGCGGATCGGTTTCTTGGGAAACGGGTTCGCTTTGCGGCTTTTGTAAAGGCACAGGATGTAGAGGGCTGGGCGGGACTCTGGATGAGGCTTGACGGAAGGTTCAGCGTTACACTCAAACTGGACAATATGCAGAACCGTCCGATCAGAGGAACGTCAGAGTGGAATCTCTATTCCTGCGTGCTGGATGTGCCGCCTGAGACAGAGGTGATAAATATCGGTATGCTCTTATCAGGAAAAGGGCATGTCTGGATGGATAACACGTCATTTCAGGAAGTGGATCAGAGTGTCCCTGTGACAGAATTTGAAATCAGAAAAGAATATCCGGAGTACCCGGAAAACATGTCATTCGAAGAGTAGAGGGAGAGTGCGTTATGACACAATACGCCCGGATGGAGGGCTGGCAGTAAAAACTTCTCTGCCGGACGGATATTCCGGACTGTCGGATCTCTACGAAAATATGAGTGAAAATTATATTGAAAAAACCTATAAAATTCAATTAAATATAAATATTTGAAATATATATGCATCCATTATAGAATAGACTCAGAAAAAGGAAACAGGAAACAGACAGGAAAGGAGTTTATAATATGGATGCAAAAATGTTAGACGGAAAAACAGCGATTATCACAGGAGCCAGCTATGGAATGGGACGTTCGATGGCAGAGCTTTTCGCGGAAGAGGGCGCCAATGTGGTGATTACAGCCAGACATCAGGATAAGCTGGATGAAGTTGTGGAGGCGATTCGCTCCAACGGCGGGAAAGCTCTTGGCGTAGTAGCGGATGTGTGTTCCACAGAGGATACAAAGAAAGTATTCGAAGCAGCTCTGAAAGAATTCGGAGATGTGGATATCCTGATTAATAACGCGGGAATCGGAGAGCAGAAGATGATCGACGAGACGGACGATGAGTGGATGAAGTATGTCATGGATACAAATCTGGGCGGCCCCATGAGATATATCCGGGAGGCACTGAAGATATTCCTTCCAAAGAACGACGGCGTAATCATCAATATCTCTTCCGTAAACGGAACGAGGCCGTTCTGCGGCGCGACTTACACATCAACAAAAGGCGCGCTTAATACACTGACAAAAAATGTAGCAATGCGTCTGATTGATACAAATATCCGCTGCAACGCAGTTGCTCCGGGAGCGACCGTTACACCGGCGCATCTGGCAAACAAGGCAGGCGAACAGCCTGGTGGGGCGAAGATGCTGGAGTACAGCGGACACTTTGTATATTTTCCGGGACCGGAATGTGATCCCATGGATCAGGCTTATGCATGTCTGTTCCTGGCAAGCAAGATGGGAAAAGCGGTGAAAGGCCAGGTGCTTCAGGTCTGCAACGGAGCGTTCCTGTAAAATAATGAGATCGGAAGTGATGACAGTTCAGCCGCTCCATGCCTGGAGGCTGAACTGTTTTTGGAAATAAAATAGTTTAATTAGAAAGGAAAATGGAAATGCTTGGAAATTTTGAATACTGTAATCCGACAAAACTTTATTTTGGAGAGGATTCGCTGAATTATTTAAATGCGGAACTAAGATCCTTGACCGGGATGAAGTGAAAGAGATTCTGAAGGAAAGTATGCATGGATAAGGCGGGATATATTGTGAGAAAATATATTCTAATGACGTTTATGATTGTGTGTGCTCTCGCGGCCGTACTATCAGGCTGCGCGGGAAGCAGACAGACGGAGAACAGTGAATTGCACTCTTCGGGTTCGGCCGGGGATTCGGCCGGATCTGCTGCAGGCTCTGATGAAGAAGAGGAATTGCAGCCCGCAGCAGGAGAAGAGAAGACGATGACAGAGAATATTGCAGGTGAGGAAGAAAACATGGATGAAAAAATGATCGTTGAGGTGAATGGAACTCGTTTTACTGCTTCATTGGAGAATAACGAGGCAGTGAATACTCTGGTGGAAATGATGCAGGAGAATCCGGTCACCATTCAGATGAGTGATTATTTCGGGTTTGAAAAAGTAGGAACTCTGGGAACGAGTCTCCCGAAAAGCAACAGACAGACTACGACTCAGTCAGGGGACATTGTGCTGTATCAGGGAAAACAGATTGTTATTTTCTATGGCTCCAACTCCTGGAGCTATACGAGGCTGGGAAAGATCGATGACCTGACAGGATGGAAAGACGCTCTTGGAAACGGAGATGTTGCAGTAACTTTTTCGCTGGATGAATAGAATAAAAAATCTTAATATGTGAGTTCCCGTTTCGTCGGTTCAGGCATCGGCGGAACGGGAACTTTTTTGTTTACAGAAGTGGAGAACCGGAAGCGTGACAAAAATGTCAGGCAAATGTAAGGAGACTGTCAGGTAAAAGTGGGGTTGGAATGCTATCATAAAGAAAAAGAAAAGAGAGGTAAGCGCAATGGGTGTCTACAAAGATGTGATCGTACAGGCACTGGTGATCTTTCCGGTGATTGCCTGCTTATTTACCATGCCATATGTAATCTATAACTATCATAAATACGGTTCCGTGCTGAGTCTGAGGATTCTGATTGTCTATTCCTTTATTCTTTATCTGCTCTGCGCCTATTTCCTGGTGATTCTGCCGCTGCCGTCGAAAGCGGAGGTGGCTGCCATGACCGGGCCGAGAGCGCAGCTCGTACCGTTTCAGTTTATCAGGGACATTCTGAAGGAATCCCACATCAGTCTGTCAGATCCGGCGAGCTGGCTGTCGCTGATCAGTAATAAAGCTTTCTTACAGGTATTGTTCAATGTAGTGATGACTGTTCCATTTGGAATGTATCTGCGATATTATTTTCGCTGCAGACTGAAGAAAACGCTGCTGTTTTCTTTTCTGCTGTCATTGTTCTTTGAGCTGACCCAGCTCTCAGGTCTGTATTTTATTTATCCGAGAGGATACCGTCTGTTTGATGTGGATGATCTGCTGGCGAACACACTGGGAGGAATATCAGGGTATTTTATGGCAGCTCCGCTTCAGAAGATGCTGCCTGCGCGGGAGGAGCTGGATCAGGCCAGCTTCCGCAGGGGGCGCGAGGTTTCGCTGTTCAGAAGAGTGCTGGCGTTCGGTATCGATCTTCCTTTTGCCGGGATTGCGGGATTGTTGTTATCCGTGCTGATCCCCGGAAATGAACAAAGCAAAGGTGTGCTTCTGTTTTCTGCGTATTTTGTGCTTCTTCCGATGATCTGGAACGGGACAACCATTGGAAAGAAAGTGATGAGGATCAGAATTGTTTCGGAGACAGGCGAGAAGGCTGCATGGCATCAGCTTCTGATAAGAGCCATCGGTCTGTGGGCGCTTCTGTATTTTGTGCCGTATCTGACAGCGGCTGTCGGCAGTATAATAGCGGATGATCTGGTAAGACTGGCTTTCTGCGGGCTGCTCTGCGGTGTGTGGTTCTTCTTCCTTCTGTTTGAACTGGTCAGGATGGCCATGCACCGCCGCCTGTTTTATGAAAGACTTTCCGGAACCAGGGAGATCAGTACGGTCGTGGAGAAAAGCGATGACAGAAGCCGGACGGAATGATATAATTTTAACTGAAGCGGAGAATATTTTATGTGGAGGCAGCTATGAACAAATCATCAGGAAGAACCATCGCGATAGGAATACAGGATTTCGGTGATCTGATCCGCAAGGGGTATTTTTATGTTGATAAGACAGATTTTATCCGGGAATGGTGGGAAAACGGAGACAGTGTGACTCTGATTACCCGGCCGCGGCGGTTTGGTAAGACACTGAATATGAGTATGGTGGAGCAGTTCTTTTCCGTGAATTATGCGGGACAGGAGGAACTGTTTCAGGGTCTGTCGATCTGGGAATACGAAGAATACCGGAAACTGCAGGGAACCTGTCCGGTGATCAGCATGTCTTTTGCAAATGTAAAAGAGACGGACTTTGCTTCTACAAAAGAGAGAATCCGGCAGATTATCGCGGATCTGTATATACAAAATAATTTCCTGCTCGATGGTGACAGTATGACACCGGCGGATAAAAGCTTCTTTAACTCTGTCTGTATGGGAGATATATCAGAGGTGCAGACAACCGGAGCCATTCATAAGCTTTCCAATTATTTATACCGGTATTATGGGAAAAAAGTTATTATTTTGCTGGACGAATATGATACCCCAATGCAGGAAGCTTATGTGGACGGATACTGGGAGGAAATGACCGCCTTTACCAGAAGCCTGTTTAATTCTACATTTAAAACCAATCCCTGGCTGGAGCGGGCGATTATGACAGGAATTACACGGGTCAGCAAGGAGTCGGTTTTTTCAGATCTGAACAATCTGGAAGTTGTGACCACAACTACGGACAAATATGCGGTTTCGTTTGGATTTACGGAGCAGGAAGTATTCGCGGGACTGGATGAGTGCGGACGCGGATCGGAAAAGGAACGGGTCAGAAAATGGTATGACGGTTTCGTTTTCGGAAGTCATAAAGATATTTACAATCCCTGGTCCATCCTGAATTTCCTGGACAAGGGAGAATATATGACCTACTGGGCCAATACAAGCTCTAACAGCCTGGTAAGCAAACTGATTCGCGAGGGAAGCCGTTCTCTCAAAGAAAATTTCGAGATTCTGCTGCAGGGCGGGGCAATCCGTACTCAGATTGATGAGCAGATCGTATACGATCAGTTAAACGGAAGTGAAAAGGCGATCTGGAGTCTGCTGCTGGCCAGTGGGTATTTAAAAGTCCTTTCATTTGAAAAATACGATGAACTTATAGGAGGGGCAAAGCCGGAATATGAGCTTACGCTGACGAATCTGGAAGTAAAACTGATGTTCCGGACTATGGTACAGGACTGGTTCTCCCAGGCGGATTCGGACTATAATGATTTTATCAGGGCCATGCTGATCGGAGACATCAGGGCAATGAATCTCTATATCAATCGTGTGGCGCAGGAAGTTTTCAGCTATTTTGATACGGGCCGCCGGTCATCGGATGCCGAACCGGAACGGTTTTATCACGGATTTGTCCTGGGACTGATCGTGGATTTGCGTGACAGATATGTAATTACTTCAAACAGGGAGAGCGGATTCGGGCGGTATGATGTGATGCTGGAGCCGAAAGATCCGGCGAAAGATAACGCTGTTATCATAGAATTCAAGGTACAGGATCAGGAAAATGAAGCCGCATTGCAGGATACGGTGCGCGCTGCTCTCCGTCAGATCGAAGAAAAACAGTATGCGGCACAGCTTATTTCCCGTGGCATTGGTCCGGAACGGATTCGCTGTTACGGATTTGCCTTTCAGGGGAAGAAAGTAATGATAGGGGGAGAATAAAACACAAATAGAAGCATGGATCTGGAAATACTTCAGGATGGAAAAGTGCACAAAACGGGATTCGGATATCGGCACCTGTAATAGAGATAAAAATCCACATTCATATTTAAGTTATATAGAAACAATGCATCAAAAGAAACTCTGGAAAGCCCCTTATAAGCGGTAAATTCTACTGCTTATAAGGGGCTTTTGTGTCATGTATCAGATTTTCTGTGTTGTCTGCCGCAGTTCTGTAATGATGTTTTATACCAGCAGTATAATGACAGCGGCCTTTATGGGAAGTATAATAAAACAAAATACCTGAATAAGAGTGTTGGGAATTTTATTTTCACTTATAGAAGGGAGCGGGATTGTTATAAAAAGGAAATATCCAGTGATTGATGTGAAAAGAACCGGTGAGAATATAAAGCGGATCATGATGATACATGGAATGAGTGTGAAAGATATCCAGGAATTTTTGGAATTAAGCACTTCTCAAAGTATTTATCACTGGTTTGATGGACGAAATTTGCCAACGTTGGATAATCTGTATGCTTTAAGTGAGTTATTTCGTATTCCGGTAGATGCTTTTATAAAAGGAAACAGAGAGTACGAATATGATCAGACAGAGAATGCTGCGTATCGACGGACAATATTATATTATGAAAAATTAGTGCAGCTTAAAGCGTGCTGAAACTCAGGAGGGCAGTATAATGGCAGACAATGTATATCAGCTTGCAGGAAAAGTGAATATTCCGACTGAAAAAAAGAGTGAACTGAATAAATGTATATTGGAAATTATGGATAAATGCGGCATAAGAAAGACCATAGAAATGGAAGTTGCAGGAGTAACGGTAATGGCAGTCAGTCCTGCGCAGCCGGATGAGAACGGCATTGTTACGTTCGATTATTCAGTTTTTGAGAAGCAGAAAAGAGAAATTTCCACATACGATATAAATACCTGTGAACTGTATGTGAAAGACGGGGGATATCAGGAGTTTGAGATCGTTATGAATATGATAATGGTTCTGCTGGAGACATATACGAATGGTGGCTGCTATTTTGTGAAATCAGGAAAGCTGTGTGACGCGGGAGGATATCTGGCCGTGCTTCAGGGAGTATTAGGGAAAAAGATCACTCTGCCCGGGCGCACCAGAATGTGGGAGATGTATCTTTTTTTCAGAAATTCTGAAGAATATCAAAGTATCGCATACAGGGATTTGTGGAACGATTATTCCCTAATTTATGGCGAATTGGACATGGAACAATTGTTGGCTGTTTTTGAGGTCGACAGGAACGAACTGACCTTCCCGGAAAAGGAACATATCTCCTGTCGAGATGAAATAAATACCTCAAATCAATGCAGCAGAGAAGAGTATGCGTACAGAATTTTTTGCAGTATGGATGAAGATGAGAAAAGCACTATGAAAGAGCTCCTTACAGAACTGCTGAATTCAGAGTTTGACAGGCGAAAAAAATTATCGCTGCGTCAGGATAAAAAGGGAATCATTGCGGAACTCTCTTTGTATGTATTGCCGTCATGCCTTACGCTTGCATATGCTAAGGCTGTTGAGAAGGATTTCTGGGAAATATGGGACTCTTTTGGAACCCCGGGATATACTGATATTATACAGAAAAACGAACCGGAAAAAACGGAGACTGATTTTCGTAAACTGCCATTTTATCGGGCGATTCAGCGAAAAGACGAGGATGAATTTCTGGAGTTTTGGGATGGAAGCAATCTGATTTTGTCGCAGAATATGAAAAAATGCGTTCAGGAATGGCAGGAGCGTTTCAGAGGTATTTGTATACCTTCCCGGTTTTCAATGGAACATTTGCTGGCAAATGTGATGGACAGATTGGAAAAAGGTTATTGCAGGTATCTGGACAAGGCATTTGTAACAGAATTCATAGAACATGGAAATGATTCAAATTACCAGAAAGCATTGATTCTTCTGGAACAGCTTCTGGATGCAGGACAGGAGTATTTCCCGGAGCTGACTGGGAATCAGGCGGAAGAGTGGATTATTCGGGACAGCAGAAGCAGATTTGAACGTACAGCGATAAGCGCCTTTGCATCTTTAATGATTAATAAAAAACAGAGAAGGCTGATGTTTGGATTTTAGGAGGCAATATGGGGACATTTGCATGGTATACGGGAGAAATGAATATAGAGGAAGAAAAAAGGGATTGCTTTGCGAAGCAAATGATTAAACTTCTGAACTATGGCGGGATGATGGGGTTTGAGAAGGTTTCTCTATATGGATATGATCTGTATTTATTAAGCCCGGCAGAATTATCCCAGAAAGGTGAGGCTGAATTCTGGTACAATTATTTTGAGGATTCCGGTTGGGAAAAAGCCGGATTTAATGCAAAAAATTCAAAGTTTCATTCCAATAAGATCGGAGGCTGCGAATTTTGTGATGTGATACTTGCTGCATATATGTTGTGTGAAATGTATGACGAAACTCCTGGATTTGCAGAGGTCAATGGGGATATCGTTGACGCACAGTTTTATGGAGGATGGGTCAATCATATCCTTGGAACAGACTTTTCTATGAAGAAACGGTACAATCTTTGGGAAAATGCAGAGCATATCGCATTTTACGACCTTGAATGCAGCGAGCCGTTTCCCAGAACTCAATTAAGATGTCTGATTCCGGACTATTTGCTTAAAGCCGCAGGTGGGACAGAATTATCAGACCTCTTTTATATTATATATGGCACCGAAAGTTTAGAAGCCGATCAGATAATACCGTCATCCTATCCGAAAGATGTATATGAGTGTAAAAAAGTATTGGTCAGCCTGCGGGAAATCTGTGGAGAGAATTTCCTGGAATATCTTTTGCAGTTTCTCCGGATGGACAGAAACACAAGAGGAAGCGTATCGGATATAAAGCTGGCTGAACTTGCAAAATTATCGTTGGTTCTGCCGGCGCGGGTGTTTGTTTATCTCGCGGCGGAAATAGAAAACGAGTCATTTTGGAAATTATGGAAGGAATGGAAGAATAAAGTATATCATGATGAGCAAATGAAACAGTACGCTTCTGAAGAACTGCAGAAACAGAGGGAGGAGTGGAAAGAGAGAGTAATTCCTGAAATCAGAACCTCTGATTTCCTCCGGCAGGACGGTGTGTTTACATTTTACGATACGCCGGACGAATTAAAAGGGAAAGGCAATTACTATCTGACGGACGATGATCGGATTTTTTGGTGGGACGGTACGGATGAAGTCATCATTTCGGATGAAATGAACAGCTGGATTGAGGAGCTTGCTGACCAGCATGGCAAACTGATGGATTTATCGGATGCGGGCTGCGGGGATGCATTTAAAGGAGAAAATTTTATAAAGGATTTTATGATTCTCCTCTATGAAATATGCGACCGATATAAACGTATTTTTCCTTTCAAAACAATGTTTTATGAATTTATTCAAAATTCAGAAAGGAAAGAATACAGAGCAGCTATAGCTTTGCTTAAAAAGCTCGATGAAGAGAATAGAGAAGAGGGGAAGATAATTAACTATGCAAAATGGGACTGGAGCATGACCAGTAAAAATGTGACACAAAATATAGCGCGACTGCGGCTGAAAAGATACATGAGTGTTATGGCTAATAAGAAAGTGAGAAAAAAATATTTCAAATTTTAGTAAAAAGATGATTTAAACTACAGATTGTAAACTTTGGACACCTGTTGTATAGTTACAGTAGGAGCTGGCATACCTTTAGCGGGGGCGGATATTTCCGCCCCTGTTTTCGGGATATCCGGCTGTTTGCGATACAGACAGGAAAAGAAAGGAGATTCGATATGCTGGAACAGCTGAAAAAAGAAGTTTACGAGGCGAACATGATGCTGCCGAAATATGGGCTTGTGACATTTACATGGGGCAATGTCAGCGGGATCGATCGGAGCAGTGGCCTTTTCGTCATTAAGCCCAGCGGAGTGGAATATGACAAACTGACTCCGGAAGATATGGTGGTGGTGGATCTTGCCGGCAACAAGGTGGAAGGAAGGTACAATCCTTCATCCGATACACCGACCCATGTGGTTCTGTACAATCGTTTCCCGAAGATCGGAGGAATCGTGCACACACATTCCCCGTGGGCAACGAGCTGGGCGCAGGCGGGAAGAGACATTCCGTGCTATGGGACAACGCATGCGGATTACATATACGGAGAGATCCCATGTGTGCGCAATCTCACGAAAGAAGAGATTGAAGAGGCTTATGAGAAAAATACAGGGGTGCTTATCGCGGATGAGTTTGAACGAAAAGGAAAAGACTACATTGCTGTCCCCGCGGTTCTCTGTAAAAACCACGGTGTGTTTACCTGGGGGAAGGATGCGCGTGAGGCTGTACACAATGCGGTTGTGACAGAGGAGGTGGCGAAGATGGCCGCCCGCTGTGAGATGATTAACCCGGATGTAAAGCCGGCGCCTCAGGAGCTTCAGGACAAGCATTATTACAGAAAACATGGCGCAGGGGCATATTACGGGCAGCCGCAGGATAAGTAAAGAAGAGTTTTGGTGCGGACATGGCAGGAAAATAATTCCGGCAGAAGAATTTATCAGATTGAAAAGAAGGAGATCGGTCTGTATAATCAAAGGGAAGAAAAATGAACAAAGGAGAACAAAATATGAGTATCAGAATCGGTATATCAGGTTATGGAAATCTTGGAAGAGGTGTGGAGTGCGCCATTCGCCAGAATCCGGATATGGAGCTGGCGGCTGTGTTTACCCGCAGAGATCCGGAGAGTGTCAGCATCCTGACAGAGGGAGTTCCGGTAGTAAAGATCGCGGAAGCAAAGGACTGGACAGATAAAATCGACGTTATGATCCTCTGCGGAGGAAGCGCGACAGATCTTCCGGAGCAGACACCGGAGCTTGCGTCCATGTTCAATATTATCGACAGCTTTGACACCCATGCAAGGATCCCGGAGCATTATGCGAATGTAGATGCGGCCGCGAAAAAATCAGGAAAGATCGGCATCATTTCCGTGGGCTGGGATCCGGGTATGTTCTCCCTGAACAGACTGTACGCAAACGCGATTCTTCCGGACGGAAAGGACTATACGTTCTGGGGGAAGGGAGTCAGCCAGGGACATTCGGACGCGATACGCAGAATTGAAGGCGTAAAAGACGCGAAGCAGTACACGATTCCGGTTGACGCGGCGCTTGAAGCGGTGAGAAACGGGGAGAATCCCGATCTGACTACCAGAGAGAAACACACAAGGGAGTGTTTTGTTGTTCTGGAGGAAGGCGCGGACGCGGCAAAAGTGGAAGAAGAGATCAAGACAATGCCGAACTATTTCTCTGACTATGATACAACGGTTCATTTCATCAGCGAGGAAGAGTTAAAGCGGGATCACAGCGGTATTCCGCACGGCGGATTTGTGCTCAGAAGCGGTAAGACCGGATGGAACGGCGAGAACAGCCATCTGATCGAGTACAGCCTGAAACTGGATTCCAATCCGGAATTTACCTCCAGTGTACTTGTAGCTTATGCACGCGCGGCTTACCGGCTTTCCCAGGAAGGCCAGAGCGGATGCCGGACAGTGTTCGATATCGCGCCGGCATATCTGAGCGCAAAGAGCCCGGAAGAATTAAGAAAGACAATGTTATAATTAACTGCACCGGCCACAGAAAGACGATAGGTTAAAAAGTTAATAAAAGGAGGAGTACAGGGATGAGAAGCAGGGACGAGATAAGAAAAACAATAGAGGAGAAAAAAGCCGTTCTCGGAATTGAGCTTGGCTCCACGAGAATCAAGGCGGTTCTCATAGATGAGGACAAGTCTCCCGTGGCATCAGGCAGCTATGACTGGGAAAACAAATATGTCAATCATATCTGGACTTATGATATGGAAGAAATATGGACCGGCCTCAGGGGCTGCTATGCGGATCTGGCCCAAAATGTTCTCGCCGACTACGACATAAAACTGACCGGTTTCGCAGCGATCGGAATCAGTGCCATGATGCACGGATATCTTGCTTTTGATGAGCAGGATGAGCTTCTCGTTCCCTTCCGGACATGGAGAAACACCATCACCGGTGAGGCCTCTGAAAAACTTTCCGAGCTGTTTCACTATCATATCCCGCAGCGCTGGAGCATTGCGCATCTTTACCAGGCTGTTCTGAACGGTGAAGATCATGTGGATAAAGTACG
Source organism: uncultured Mediterraneibacter sp. (assembly GCA_944375755.1). GTDB lineage: Bacteria > Bacillota > Clostridia > Lachnospirales > Lachnospiraceae > Mediterraneibacter. Next base: position 20,231 of record CALWBC010000127.1, read on the forward strand.
TTATTTTACCACTCTTTCGGGATATATCCACTGGAAACTGACCGGAAGAAAAGTGCTCGGAAGCGGCGATGCGGCGGGAATGTTCCCGATGAATATCGAGACAAAAGATTTTGATGCCCGAATGCTGGATCAGTTTGACGGACTTGTGGCAGATAAAGGGTTTCCGTGGAAGATACGAGATCTCCTTCCCAAAGTTCTTCTTGCGGGGGAGGACGCAGGATGTCTCACAGAAGAAGGAGCAAAACTTCTGGATCCGACAGGTGCTCTTGAGGCGGGGATTCCGATGTGCCCGCCGGAGGGCGATGCCGGAACCGGCATGACCGCGACCAACAGTGTGGCCGTGCGCACGGGAAATGTATCCGCCGGAACAAGCGTCTTTGCCATGGCGGTGCTGGAAAAAGATCTGACAAAGCCCTACGAGGAGATCGACCTTGTGACCACTCCGGCCGGGGATCTGGTTGCCATGGTGCACTGCAATAACTGTACCTCTGATCTGAACGCATGGGTAGGACTGTTTAAAGAGTTCACCTCCACGTTCGGAATGGACATCGATATGAATCAGCTCTTTGGCACCCTGTATAACAAAGCGCTGGAAGGTGATCCGGACTGCGGCGGCCTGCTGGCATACAATTATTTCTCCGGCGAACACATCACCGGATTTGACGAGGGACGGCCGCTGTTCGTCCGCTCTCCGGAGAGCCGGTTTAACCTGGCAAATTTCATGAGAGTTCATCTCTACACATCACTTGGAGCTCTGAAGACCGGAATGGATATACTGCTCAAGAAAGAAAATGTCAGACTGGACCGCATGATGGGACACGGCGGTCTGTTCAAGACAAAGGGCGTAGGCCAGCGTATCCTCGCGGGAGCAATTAATACACCGGTCTATGTTATGGAGACCGCAGGAGAAGGCGGCGCCTGGGGAATCGCCCTTCTGGCCGACTATCTTGTCCACAGAGAGGACGGGGAAAATCTGACAGATTATCTCAATAACAAAGTCTTCCACAACGCAAAAGGTTCCGGTATGGACCCCGTGCCGGAAGATGTGGAAGGATATGAGAAGTTTATGGAGAGATATACAAGAGGGCTCGCCATCGAGAGGGCAGCAGTAGATGTGGAAATCTGAATTTTTCTGATACTTCCGGTTGGAGAAAAACATCCGGGAACTGCGGAATAGAAGTTCTGGAGAACGGATTCGATGGGAATGGATATCGTCTCCGGCTCCGCTCCAGGAACTAAGAAAAACTAAATGA
>CALWBC010000128.1 GCA_944375755.1 uncultured Mediterraneibacter sp.
TCCGGATCAATCACCGTAATCCCGGCGCTGTCCGTGATCCTCTCATACATACCGCTCGGAATCAGATAGGAAAGCAGGACAACAAAGAGCATGATAATTAACAGGATAATAAATACATGCGGCATACGAAATCCGCTGCTTTTCTGTCTGTTATTCTTCATTTTTTCCACACTCCTTTCCCCTGACTTTGCTTTCCGGCTCCGCGGATGTATTTTTCTCCGCAGATATTCCGCTTCCGGATCCGTATTTTTCCAGCCAGGAAACCGCTACGTTCGCATAGATGGCAGTTCCGATAGGAAGCACCTCCTCATCCAGCATCATCTGAGGACTGTGAAGGGGCGCGCTACCCGGTTTTCCGGCGCCCACAAACGCAAACATACCCGGAACCTCTTTTGTCACATAACCGAAATCTTCCGTTCCGTTCATGGCAGGTATCTCACGCACTCTTTCTTCACCTGTAATTCCACTGATACAGGGAACCAGATCCTGACAGAGCTTCGCGTCTGTCAGAGTGCACGGAGTGTGAAATACCGTAAGATCATATGTGCCGTTCCATGCTTTGATATAATGATCGATTACCTCCGGAATCCGCCGGTTCAGATGTTCTGACGCTTCCACATCCAGCGTTCTAAGACCGATATGAAGCTCCGCTTCATCAGGGATAATATTTACAGCTTTCCCCCCTTTTGCCACACCGCAGGTCAGAGCTACCATTGCCGCCGGGTCCGCCTCCCGGGTTACAAGAAGATTGACCGCCTGGTACACCTGGTTCATGATCATCAGGGGATCCACACAGAACTGAGGCTGGGAACTATGTCCTCCTTTTCCGTGGATTTTCACAATATAAGTATCGAGGGAGGCAGAATTGACTCCTACGGCGTACCCTACTGTCCCGGTCTCATCCAGGGACTGAACATGAAGCCCGAACGCCGCGTCCACTTTCGGATTTTCCAGAATGCCGTCTTCCACCATCAGGCGCGCACCTGCTCCGGTTTCTTCCCCCGGCTGAAACATGAGCTTTACCGTACCCTGAAGCTCATCTTCCATCTCTTTTAGAATCTGAGCCGCGCCAAGCAGCATGGCCGTATGGCTGTCATGTCCGCACATATGTCCGAAGCCATTGCAGGCTTTAAACTCAAGATCGTTTTCCTCCTGTACCGGAAGCGCATCCATATCCGCGCGAAGAAGAATGCAGGGACTTCCATGACCGATCACCGCTGTAACTCCGGTCTCCTTCTCCATCCGCGGAAATCCCGCTTCCATGTAATCTCTGGTCATCTGCTCCGAAATCAGGCCGCCGCAGTCCTTCCAGGCAATCCCCATCTCATCCAGCCGCTTCTTAATATAGGCACTGGTCTGAGGCAGATCCGTTCCTATCTCAGGCATTTTATGAAGCGTCCGCCTGTCTGTCCGAATCTGCTCTTTCAGATCCTGCGCTCTTTTTCTCAATTTATCCGTATAGGTTCCCATGTGGCATATCCTCTCCCTTCAGCTATCTGCCCTGCCGCGACAGCTCCGCGGCAGATATCCCGCAGATCTTTCGCAGATTTCTTCCATATAAACAAAAAACTCCGAACGCCCTGTCCGTCCAGAGTTATTGTCACATAAATATAAAAAGAATCTGCATAAATATTCTTTATGCTACCATTTTTCCAGCCGTTTTGCAATATTTTCCGGTTATTTCCAATGTTTTTTCCTGACAAATACCATCTGTTCTGCTATCATAGTTATCAAAGGAGTGTAAAATACTATGACTATTACAAAATCTACAATTTTCAGAAATGGTAAAATATTTACATCTAATCCGAAAGCTCCTGACGCTGACTGCATGGTTGTCACAGCCGGCCGCGTGGAATGGATCGGGCAGGAATCCGATCTTCCCGAAAAATACCGTGCCGCCCTGCAGGACAGGTCCGGTAAATATTCTTCCTCCGTCACTGTGACAGATCTGCACAGCCAACGCGTCATCCCGGGATTCACCGACGCTCATATGCATCCGGTCATGCTGGCTGATTTCCGAAAAAAAATCACCGCCATGCCGCCTGCGGTCCACTCGATCGAAGATCTGGTATCTGAGATACGGAAACGCAGAGAAATTCAGGGCCCGGGACAATGGATTGAAGGGTGGGGATACGATGAACAGGGCCTTCTGGAAAAGCGTTCCCCTAACCGCTATGATCTGGACCGCGGCTGCAGTGACGCGCCGGTGTCCATCATGCGGACGTGCGCCCATATCCGCTGTGTCAACAGTATGGCGCTCCGGCTTGCCGGGATTGACCGGAATACGCCGGATCCGCCGGGCGGCGAAATAGAAAGAGATGAGAACGGCGAGCCGACCGGAGTGCTCAAGGAAAATGCACGCAACCTGCTCGCGCCTCTGCTCCCTGTTGAATCTGCGTCTCAGAAAGTGGAAAATCTGCTGGAACTTGGCGAACTGCTCACTTCCCAGGGCATTACGGCGATCTGCGATATGGGCAATCTGGACAATACGGACAACTATCCCATCTATCAGGCCGCCGCAAAGCAGGGCTTTCACCAGAAAGTAGGAGTCTATTATATGTGGGATTTCTTTGCTGATAATCCGGATTTCCAGATTCCCGCCGAACGTCTGAACCGCACCCGTCAGATATTCGCAGCCGGTCTGAAGCTGATCGGAGACGGAAGCATCTCCGGGCGTACAGCATGGATGAACCGTCCCTACTACGGCTCTGACGATGAATTCGGAATCTCGGTGTGCAGCGATCATCTCGTTGAGACAGCCATTGATTTCTGCAGGCAGACGCACTGCCAGCTCTCCATGCATGCCATGGGCGAACGGGCAATCGCCAGAATGGTTGACCGCGCATGCAAAGAAGCCCCCTGGACGGAAGACGGAATTCCCTATGTCAGAATCGAACACGTTACCGATCCATCGGAAGACAGCATCCGAAAAGCTGCCGATCACGGGATATCTTTTGTCACACAGCCTATTTTCCTCTATGCGGAAAGTTCCAGCTATCTGAAGAATCTGGGGGCTGACTGGCTGAAACAGTGCTATCCGGTAAAACATATGCTGGAAGCCGGCGTACAGATCGGATTCTCCACTGACGCGCCGGCCACTTTCTGGGCGGTTCCATCCGATCCCTTCCCCGGACTGAAGCTGGCTGTGACGCGAATCGCGGCAGACGGGACAGACTGCGGTCAGGACAGCGCGGTTGATATCCGCACTGCTATCGCTCTCTATACAAGAGGCGCAGCCATGGCAGCCGGAATTCCTGAGATCGGAATGCTGGCAAAAGGATATCATGCGGACTTTGCTGTTTTAAGCGATGATATTCTCGAAATTCCTTCCGATGATATCGATAAAGTCTCCGTATCGGAAACTTATATTGATGGAGACTGTGTCTTCAGACGCAGCGAATCCAGACTTTAAAAAACACAAAAGTGAGGTTATAGAAATGTTTCATTTACCAGAATACAGAGAACCAGATTTTACACAGGAAAAATTTCTGAATTCCCCGGACGCTGCCTGGGAGGCAGTAACCATAAAAGGTGTGGCTCCGGAAAATTATCACAGTACTTCCATGTATCCGGAATATTTTAAAGTCAACGGAAAATGGACACTTGCCAAGGAAAGCCGTATGGACTCCAGCGTTGTTCTCTGCGACAACGGAGAACTGAAGGTTGTGGAAAACCGCAATCTGGAAATCGGAGATAAAGTAATTCTCGGACGTACGGAACACGGAGAAGAAGGCATCTATCTGCACAGCACTGGCTTCGAGAATCCGGACGAAGAAGAAAGCGATCAGTTCGTCTTCCGTCAGGGCAGAAGCCGCGAGACCTCCTATGCCAGAGATTATGACCGTCTCTTCGAACTTCTCAAATACGAAAAGGAACACGGAAACATTCTGTGGGTTATGGGCCCTGCCTTCTCCTTTGACGCAGATGCCAGACGTGCCATGCAGGCCATGGTAGAAAACGGATATGTAGACGGACTGATGGCCGGAAACGCACTGGCAACTCACGACCTTGAAGGCGCTATGTTCCACACCGCCCTGGGGCAGGATATCTACACACAGAAATCCCAGCCCAACGGACATTACAACCATCTGGATGTCATCAACCGTGTAAGAAAAAGCGGATCCATCGCTCAGTTTATAGATGATTACAAAATCGACAACGGAATCATGTACAGCTGTGTAAAAAACAATGTGCCCTTTGTACTCACCGGTTCCATCCGCGATGACGGCCCGCTCCCGGAAGTAATCGGGAATGCGTATGACGGACAGACCGCCATGCGAAACATGGTAAAAAAAGCAACCACCGTAGTCTGCCTGGCTACCATGCTTCATACGATCGCCACCGGAAACATGACGCCCTCCTACCGGGTGCTTGACGATGGAACGGTCCGTCCGGTTTTCCTGTATACAGTTGATGCCGATGAGTTCGTGGTAAACAAACTTCTCGACCGCGGAAGCCTGGCAGCCACAACCATTGTTACAAATGTACAGGACTTTATCATGATCGTGGTAAAAGGCCTTGGACTGATGTAAATTATACTGTTATATATTACAAAAAGATGCGGGTGATCTCAGCCCTCAAAAGCTGAAATCATCCGCATCTTTTCCTGTCTTGTCATATGCTTGATCTCCCACTCCCGGCGCATGGCTTCCTCCTTTGTGGAGAACTCCTCATAATATGCCAGGGCAACCGGCCGCCGGGATTTCGTATATTTCGCTCCCCTGCCGGAATTGTGCGCCTGAATCCGCCGCTCCAGATCATTCGTCCAGCCCGTGTAAAGAGAGCCGTCACTGCATGTCACAATATATGTATAATTCATGATCAACACCTCAACGGATATATCATAACATATCGCTCCGGAAGTTTCAGCTGTTTCGTTCATTAACAGGAAGGTTTCTGGTGGAAACCGAATTCAGACGGATGAGTTTTTCGCTTGGAGGGGACGTTCAAAAACAGGGGACTGCATCGCCATGCTGAGCCCACTTACTTCAAAGCTTTGAGTGGATGTAACGCCGGAACCAGATGTTCGTGCAGAGGCACTCCATCTGTTCCGACTAACATCCAGAACAAAGGCTTTTCA
>CALWBC010000129.1 GCA_944375755.1 uncultured Mediterraneibacter sp.
TATTATGAGAGTACAGATCCGGATCCGGTAAGAAGTATACTGGACTTCGGAGGATATGTGGAAGGGTGGGCTACCTATGCCGAAATGGGAAGTTATTACCTTACGCCGCTTCCAAAGGAGCACGCAACGCTTCTGCAGAAAAATGCTTCTATCATTCTGGGTCTGTATGCCCTGGCGGATATGGGAATCCATTATGAGGGGTGGAGCAGGATGGATACCATCTCCTTTTTCAGTAATTACGGAATTACAGACGCGGCTGTCGTGGAGCGGATCTATGATCTGATTATCGGATCCCCGGGAAACTATCTGAAGTATTATATCGGCTATGTGGAATTTCTGGAGCTGAAAAAGGAGTGGGCGGATGAGAAAGGGGATGCATTCTCTCAGAAGGAATTCCATGAGGCGGTTTTAAGTGTCGGCCCGGCTCCCTTTGAGACGGTGAGAGACTATATGTGGAAATTCCCGGAGGAAGGACAGGAATGAGAAGATGCTGAATTATCTGTGGGCGGGAATGATCGCTGTCGGGATTGTTTACGGTGCGTTTAACGGAAAAATGCAGGAGATTACTGCTGCTGCGCTGGATTCTTCCAGAGAGGCGGTTACGCTCTGTATTACAATGATCGGCGTGATGGCATTCTGGATGGGTATTATGGAGATCGCTTCAAGAGCGGGGATTATTGAGATGGCCTCGAAGAAGCTGGATCCGGTTATCCGGTTTCTGTTTCCGGATCTTCCGGAAGGACACAAGGCGAAGGAGCATATCGCCACTAATTTTATTGCAAATTTTCTCGGGTTGGGCTGGGCTGCAACGCCGGCCGGACTGAAAGCCATGGAGGAATTTGCGAAACTGGAAGATGACAGAAGAAATGGAAAAGTGTTTGGTGCGGCGAGAAAAAAGGGAATTGCCAGTAATGAGATGTGTACCTTCCTCATTATAAATATCTCATCGCTGCAGCTGATTCCGGTGAATGTAATCGCGTACCGGAGCCAGTACGGGAGCGCGGATCCGGCAGGCATTGTCGGCGCGGGGATTGTGGCGACGGCGGTGAGTACCGGAGCGGCAGTGGTGTTCTGCAAACTGATGGACAGAAGGAGAAAAAGATAGAAAGAGACGAATGGTATGAACTGTAATAAAAAAGTACAACATGCAAAAAAATGCTTGCATTTGCAGAACACATGTGGTATTATATGAAACGGTCACTGCGGAGGCAGTGACTGGTTTATGGCCCCGTGGTCAAGCGGTTAAGACATCGCCCTTTCACGGCGGTAACACGGGTTCGATTCCCGTCGGGGTCATAGGGCGCAGTAGCCAAGTGGTAAGGCGTGGGTCTGCAACACCCTGATTCACCGGTTCAAATCCGGTCTGCGCCTCTTTAAAAACCGGGAAGTTTATCGCTTCCCGGTTTTTCTATACTGTGACGGCGTGACGCCGTACTGCTTTTTGAAAAGGCTGTTGAAATAAGTGCGCCCGGAAAATCCAAGTTCGTCGATAATCTCGGAGACGGTTTTATCAGTGGTGGAGAGGAGCCGGGCGGCTTCCTTTATCATGAAAAATTTTCTGTATTCAAGCAGGCTCATCCCGACGGAACGTTTGACGATTTTGTTCAGATAACTGTCGCTGTAGTGGAGAATGTCTGCGATTTCCTGCCGGCTGATCTTGCCGCTGTGGGATTCTAAAAGTCTTTGAATCTGTATAAATAAATGCTCTTCTTTACTGTTGCTCACAGATATTTTTCTCAGGCTGTAAAGAGAAAAATCAAGCAATCTTCCGAGAATTTCAGCTATAATCCCCTGAACCGCGGGAAAACTTCCGTACGAGAGGCGGCGGTTTTCTTCTGTCAGCCTTGAAAAAAGGTTTTCCAGTTCGGGGATAATTCTTCCTGTCGGAACTTTGGGGTAGAAATCCAGATACTCCTTGTCCCGGTTTTTTAACGACTTATGAAAGAAATCATAGATCGCATTATGCCTTTGGCGGCGGGCGCCGTCAGTGCCGAACAGAAGATCATTTTCTATCAGCCGGGTGACAAAATCATCTGACAGCATCAGAAAATAGAGCGTTGTATTTTCATAGGGCTGTTCGCGGTGTCTGACCGCATGGTTTAAAAGACAGCATTGTCCCGCGTGATACAGATATTTCTGGTTTTCGATCTTCTGCATAGTACTGCCGTTCATCACAAACATGATTTCAAAAAAATCATGCTGGTGCAGCTGGGAAAATCTGTCGATATTTTCCCTGAGCATGGCCATGTCCTGATAAAAATAGCGAGGGGCTTCCGCGGATGACAAAAATAAGTTTCCGTCATAGTCAAAGCGTTCTTTTACAAGCGCATAAGGCGATTTCAGCTCATACAGTGCGGAAATGGAACTGTCGGCATGGTAGATGTCAAGGGCATTTTGCGGTCCCGCAGACATATTCTGAAAACGTTTGATATTGTGCATGAGATCGGAAGCTCCCTTCTGTTTATCTCCGGTGTACAAACTTTTCTTTCAGCGCATTTATTATACTATAAGGCCGGCTGCGGATGAAAGGGGATGCAGATTTTCGGCGCGTTTTTGATATAAATCTTTTTTTATGGCCTGTTTTTATTATTGGAAAGTGCTTCCGAAAAAAGTAATACTAATTTAACAGTTATTTGTGTTTCCGGAAACAACACTTTAACAAAGCTATGAAAGAAAGGTGGAAAAACAGGAATGGGAAATACGTCAGAAAAGAAATATTTAACCTTTATCCAGAAGGTGGGGTATGGAGTCGGCGATTTGGGCTCCAATTACTGTTGGACATTTGTGGCATCGTTTATTATGATTTACTGCACCAATACTTTGGGAATAAGCTCGGGAGTGATCGGTGTGATCTTAATGCTCTCTAAATTCCTGGACGGTATATCGGATGTCATTATGGGAAGGATTATTGACAGGACGAAGAGCAAGATGGGAAAAGCGAGATTCTGGTATGCGGTCAGCGCGTTCCCGGTGGCTTTGTTTACGTTTCTGCTGTTTAATATACCGGCAAGTTTTTCAGAAAATACACAGTATGTTTATATGTTTATCGTCTATACCCTTATGGGAGTTGTGTTCTACACGATGAGCAATATCGCTTACTCTTCTATGACGGCGATTGTAACGAAAAATTCGAAGGAACGTGTACAGCTTGGAAGCTACCGTTTCATTTTTGCAGGACTGGCAGTTATCCTGATCGGTACGTTTACTTCTGATCTGGTAGAGTATTTCGGCGGAGGACAGCACGGATGGACAATGGTATCACTGATCTACTCTGTGATCTGCTTTATTTTCCTCTTTATCCCGGTTCTCTCGGTAAAGGAACTCCCTGAGAGCGAACTGATGGAAGGAAACGGTGAAGGAGCAGAGGAGGAAAAGGTTGGATTTATCGAGTCTGTTCTTCTTCTTTTCAAAAACAAGTATTTTATTCTGATCCTTATCTGGTACCTTGTGATGTATCTGGCCAGCGGAGTTACAAGCGGACTGGGTATTTACTATACAACTTATAAACTGAATAACGCCGGACTTCTCGGAACACTGA
>CALWBC010000130.1 GCA_944375755.1 uncultured Mediterraneibacter sp.
AAACTCTGCCAAGAGACGAAATTGAAGCGATCCAGCTGACGAAACTGAAGGATACGGTTCGATATATTTATGACAGAGTGAAGCCATACCGTGCCAAGATGGATGCGGCGGGTGTGAAGCCGGAAGATATACGGACGCTGGAAGATCTGAAGAAACTGCCTTTTACATATAAAGCAGATTTCCGCGACAACTATCCGGACGGCCTGTTTGCGGTGGATAAGAAGGAAATCGTGCGTTACCACGCCAGCTCGGGAACGACGGGAAAGCCGACGGTTGTGGGATACACGAGAAATGATCTGGATATGTGGCTGAACAATGTGGCGCGGCTGGCCTGCATGGGAGGCGCTACTGCGGACGATGTGGCTCAGATTTCATTCGGTTATGGTACATTTACCGGCGCGCTGGGACTTCACGGCGGGCTGGAAAAGATCGGCGCTTCTGTCATTCCGATGTCATCGGGAAATACAAATAAACAGATCATGTTCCTGCAGGATATGGGAGTGACTCTTCTTGTGGCAACACCGTCCTACGCGCTTCATCTCGGCGAGGAGATCAGAAAAAGAGGAATTGATCCCGAGAAGGATCTCAAACTCCATATCGGACTGTTCGGTGGAGAGGGAATGACAGAGCCCATGAGGGACGAAATGCATAAAGTATGGGGCGAGAAGTTCTTCTGTACACAGAACTATGGCATGAGTGAACTGTGCGGCCCGGGCGTTGCCGGAGAGTGCTCCGAACTGTGCGGAATGCATATCAATGAGGACTGGTTTATCCCTGAGATTATCAATCCGGAGACAGAAGAAGTCCTTCCGCCGGGCGAACTGGGTGAGCTGGTAGTTACCTGTCTGGGCAAGGAGGCTCTGCCCCTGGTGCGATATCGGACCGGAGACCTGACCCGGCTTATGTATGAACCGTGTAAATGCGGCAGGACTACGGCGAGAATGGAAAATATTTCCGGACGTGCGGATGATATGCTTGTAATCCGCGGTGTGAATGTATTACCGACACAGATTGAGGAAGTGCTTCTGAAGATCGAGGAGATCGGCCCGCATTACGAGATTCTTGTGGAGCGAAAGAACAGGCTTGATGTTATGACGATCACGGTGGAACTGATTGATGACCGGCTGCTTGACAGCTATACAAAGCTGAGCGAGCTTGAGATGCGGATCAAACGGGCTCTGAAGTCCCAGCTCGGACTCGCGACTCAGATCCGGCTTGTGGGACCGAACACGCTGCAGAGATTTGAGGGAAAGGCAAAACGGGTGACAGATTTACGAAAGGATGGTTTATGATATGGCAGATAAAGTGATTATGCTGGGCAACGAGGCGATTGCCCGGGGAGCTTACGAGGCGGGAGTCAAGGTATCTTCCGCATATCCGGGAACACCGAGCACGGAGATCAGTGAATATCTCGTGCAGTATCGGGATGATGTGTATGAAGAGTGGGCACCTAATGAGAAGGTCGCGACAGAGGTGGCAGTGGGAGCCAGCCTCGCGGGTGTCAGAGCGATGGCATGCATGAAGCATGTGGGACTTAACGTTGCTGCGGATCCACTGTATTCCGTTTCTTACATGGGCGTAAACGGCGGTCTGGTCATAGTGGTTGCGGACGATCCGGGACTCTACAGTTCACAGAATGAGCAGGATACGAGAATGGTGGCAAGAGCGGCACAGATTCCGGTTATTGAACCTTCCGACAGTGCTGAGGCCAAAGATTTCTTTAAGGAGGCTTTTGAGCTGAGTGAGAAATTTGACCGCCCCTTTATTTTCCGTACAACAACCCGGCTGGCACATTCTCAGGGGCTTGTAGAGCTTCGGGAAAGAGTGGTACCGGAGGATAAGCCTTACGAGAAGAATATCCGGAAGAACGTCATGATGCCCGGCAATGCCAAGTTCCGTCATATTGAGATCGAGAGACTGAACAAGGAACTGGCCGAGGCTGCCAATACACTTCCGATCAACCGTGTGGAAATGAATGACACGAAGATCGGTGTCATTACGAGCGGTATTCCGTATCAGTATGTAAAAGAAGCTCTCCCGGAAGCGTCTGTTCTCAAGCTGGGTATGGTAAACCCGCTTCCAAGAAATCTGATCGAGGATTTCGCGTCCAGAGTAGAGACGTTATATATAGTAGAAGAACTGGATCCCGTGATCGAAGAACAGGTAAAATCATGGGGGATCAAGGCGATCGGCAAGGAGATTCTGACTGTTCAGGGAGAGTACAGCGCAAACATGTTAAGAGAGGCGATCCTGAAAGAGAAGCTTGACATCAAAGCTCCGGCCGAGGCTCCGGGAAGACCGCCGATTCTCTGTCCGGGATGTCCTCACCGCAGCGTATTCTATATGCTGAACAAACTGAAAATGCATGCGGCGGGTGATATCGGATGCTATACTCTGGGGGCAGTTGCTCCGTTGAGTGTCATTGATACGACCATGTGCATGGGCTCAAGTATCTCCACGCTTCATGGTATGGAGAAGGCGAAAGGAAAAGACTATATCAAGAACTGGGTAGCGGTAATCGGAGATTCCACATTTATGCATACGGGTGTCAATTCTCTGATGAACATGGTCTACAACAAGGCGACCGGTACGGTGATCATTCTGGATAATTCCACGACCGGCATGACCGGACATCAGGATCACGCGGCGACCGGAAAGACGCTTCAGGGGGATTCGACTTATGCTATCAGCATTCCGGGAATCTGCCGTGCCATGGGAATTGAAAATGTTTATGAGATCAACGCGTTCGACCTTCCGCTCCTTGAGAAGACGATCAGGGAAGAAGTGGCAAAGGATGAAATTTCCGTTATTATTACAAAAACACCGTGTGTTCTCCTGGACAAGAGAAAGAAGCCTCTCTATATGGCGCATGCGGATAAATGTAAGAAGTGCGGCGCCTGCATGAAACCAGGATGTCCGGCAATGACGAAGAATCCGGACGGAACGATCCATATCGATGATACCATGTGTACGGGCTGCGGACTCTGCAGGGATTTATGTAAATTTGACGCTATCGAGCTTGTAAAGGAGGGGGAATAATCATGGCAGTAAAGAATATTATGATCGTCGGTGTAGGCGGACAGGGAACCCTTCTTACGAGCCGTGTTCTCGGAGGACTGGCCATAGCAGGCGGTTACGATGTGAAACTTTCGGAAGTTCACGGAATGGCGCAGCGCGGCGGAAGTGTGGTAACATTTGTGCGCTACGGCGACCAGGTCGCGGAACCCATAGTAGAAGAAGGCCAGGCGGATGTTATCATAGCATTTGAGCGCCTTGAGGCACTCCGCTATGCGCATTTTCTCAAAAAAGACGGCGCTCTCGTTGTCAATGACTGGAGAATAGACCCCATGCCGGTGGTGATCGGGAACGCACAGTATCCGGAGCACATTCTGGAAGATCTGGCGAAAGAATATAAGGTATATACGGTGGATGCCACTGCGGAGGCGAAGAAACTGGGCAACCCGAAGGTGTTTAACCTGATCGTGCTCGGAGTGGCCGCGCAGCATATGGATTTTACAAAAGAACAGTGGTATCAGGTGATTGAAAAGACAGTTCCGCCCAAAACAGTTGAGATCAACAAGAAAGCATTTGACGTGGGATACGGACTGAAATAAAATAATAGCAGACACCGCTCTGCCGGATAAAGACGGAGCGGTGCGGCAGACAGTAAATGCAGAGAAGGGCGGTGATATTAATGATCAGGCAGATATCGGTATTCGTGGAGAATCAGCCGGGGAGCATGATGAATGTGACATCGGTTCTGTCAGAAGCGCATGTGAATATCCGGGCGATTTCAACGTTTGATACACCGGAATTCGGGATCATGAGACTTGTTGTGGATGATCCGGTCCGTGCGAAGGAAAGTCTGACGCAGAAGGGGTTCGTAACCAGGATCAGCAATGTGATCGGTGCGGAACTGAAGGACGAGAAAGGGAATCTGAATCAGATGCTCAAGATTCTCGCAGATGGTCAGATTAATGTGAATTATATTTATTCATTTGTTATCCGCGAAGAGAAAGCTCCGGTCATGGTATTTAATACGGATGATTTTGAAAAGGCGGAGAATGTTCTGCGGGCGGCGGATGTAAAGCTCGTGGACGAGGATGAATTATAAATACACATTAATTAAAGGAGAAAAGAGATGGCAGGAGTATCATTAGAAAACTGGGTGGAGCGGATCCGCGATCCCAGAATCGAGTGCATGAGCAGAGATGAGATGGCGGATCTGCAGAGCAAACGGCTGGTAGATGTTGTAAACAGAGTGTATAACAATGTTGACTTCTACCGCAGGAAAATGCAGGAGAGAGGTGTGGAGCCGGGAGATATCAAATCGATCGAGGATATCGAGAAACTTCCGTTTACCACAAAAGAAGATCTGAAGAACAACTATCCGTTCGGACTTCTGGCGATTCCGATGAAGGATGTGGTACGTGTACAGGGAACATCCGGAACAACCGGGAAACTCACGATCGCGCCCTATTCTCAGAAAGATGTTGATGTGTGGGGGGAATGTGTGGCAAGAGGACTGACGATGGCGGGGCTTACAGATGAAGATATTATCCATGTCTGCTATGGATACGGGCTCTTCACCGGTGGTATGGGACTTGATTTCGGCGCAAAAGCGCTTGGAGCTACGGCGATCCCGATGTCGGCCGGTAACACGAAACGCCAGATGATGTGCATGCAGGATCTGGGCGCGACGGCTTTTGCCTGCACACCGTCCTATGCGCTGTATCTCGCTGAATCCATCCAGGAGGCCGGACTTGTGGACAAGATGAAGCTAAAGGCGGGAATTCACGGGGCCGAGCCATGGACGGAAGAGATGCGCAAAAAGATAGAGAGCATTCTTCATATCAACTGCTTTGACATTTACGGTCTCTGCGAGGTGACAGGACCGGGCGTTGCTCAGGACTGTATCCACAAGGCAGGACTCCACGTACACTGGGATTATTTCTATCCGGAAGTCCTTCATCCGGCAACACACGAGAAATGTGCGGAGGGAGAGACCGGGGAGCTTGTATTTACGACTCTTGCGAAAGAAGCGATGCCTCTGATCCGTTACCGTACGAAAGATCTCACAAGCATTGACTACAGCAGATGCGAATGCGGCAGAACTCTTCCGAGGATCTCCAAGTTCAAGGGAAGAACAGATGACATGAAGGTAATCCGCGGTGTGAATGTATTCCCGACTCAGGTGGAAACAGCGCTGCTCTCCATGGGCGGTGTGGTAGCTCCGCACTACATGATGATCGTTGACAGAGAAGATAACATGGATGTACTTACTGTTATGGTAGAGGTTGACGAATCCGTATTCTCCGATGAGATCAGGAAACTGGATGCGCTCAGAAACAAGATTGCGGCCGTGCTGAAGAACGCGCTTGGAATCTCAGTGAGAGTAAAACTGGTTGAGCCAAAGTCTATTCAGAGAAGCGAAGGAAAAGCAGTCCGTGTAATCGACAACAGGAATCTGTAGAAAGAGAGGAAAGAAATATGGGAATCACAATTCAGCAGTTATCGGTTTTTCTGGAAAACCGCGAGGGACGTCTGGATGAGGTCCTTTCCGTACTGGCAGGCAACGATGTGAACATTGTAGCCCTCAGCCTTGCAGATACTACCGAATACGGAATGTTAAGAATGATCGTCTCGGATCCGAACCGGGGGAAGGCGGTGCTGAAGGAGAATGGCATCACCGCCATGCTGACAGATGTGGTGGCAATCAGAGTGCCCCATGAGACAGGATCACTCAGTCGTGCGATGCATCAGATTGTAGAGGGAGACATCAACATTGAGTATATGTATGCGTTCGCCAATGGAACGGATGCGTCCGCGGTGCTCAAGTGTGATGATCCGGCAAGAGTGGTTGACATTCTGAGAGGAAGCGGATTTGATGTGTGGGAAGCTCCGGGGGCTTACGTTTCCAATATAAATCTGTGACAGAGCATAGACAGAAAGAATCAGAAAGAAAAGAATCAGAAAGACCGGATGACAGTGATGTCATCCGGCCGTTCGTTTTAATCGCATTTCTCTGTAATTCTTTTTAATAATAAATCAAGTCAGTTTTTATGATAATTTATATATTAAAAGGTACATTAAAAAATCTGATTAAAGCTTTACTACATTTGTTGCCTGAGGTCCTTTGGCACCTTCTGTCACTTCGAATTCGACAGCCTGGCCTTCTTCGAGCGTTTTAAATCCATCCATTACAAGTCCTGAATAGTGAACGAAGATGTCGTTCCCTTCAGCGTCGGAGATGAATCCATAGCCCTTCTGGTTGTTAAACCATTTTACTGTACCTGTCATTGTGTTACCCTCCATAAAAATATAAATAAGTTACTGTGAAGGCCCTTTCCGGAAACCAACACGGGCTCAGTGTAGCATGTTTAACAATAAAAGTCAACGTATTTCTTGTCGGTTTCGTAAAAGTACACAAAAGGAAAATAGCAGTTGTATTTCGGACGGGTGTTGTTTAGAATATAGGATAAATTAAAAGAGAAAGGATGATCAGAATATGAAAATATATGGAAGTGTAACGGAATTAATCGGAAAAACACCTCTGCTTGAAGTAAGAGGAATTGAAAAGGAAATGCAGCTTAAGGCAAAAGTTCTGGTGAAGCTGGAGTATTTTAATCCGGCCGGAAGTGTAAAGGACAGAGTGGCCCTGAGTATGATTGAAGACGCGGAGGCAAAAGGAATCATAGGTCCCGGGGCGACCATCATCGAGCCGACCAGCGGAAATACCGGAATCGGTCTGGCT
>CALWBC010000131.1 GCA_944375755.1 uncultured Mediterraneibacter sp.
GTATACATTCTTCCTGGCTATTCCGGTCATGTTTGGAGCAAGCGCGCTCAAGCTGATTAAATTCGGACTTAACTATACGGGAATGCAGGTATTCCTTCTGCTTCTTGGAACGGTGGTTTCCTTCGTCGTTTCGGTTATAGCGATCAAATTCCTGCTGCAGTATATCAAGAACCATGATTTCAAGGTGTTTGGTTATTACCGGATCGTGCTTGGCGTGATTGTATTTCTCTATTTTGGAATCACAGCGCTGCTGGCATAAGATAAGAAGCGGGGAAGATGCCTATCTTCCGCAGTAAAAAGGAATGTTTACATACGCAGGGAACGCGGCCGCGGTGCGGACCGCCACACAGAAGAGCAATGCCGACAGGGAATGCCTTCTGTCAGGCGGCTGACCGGGCGAAGCGCATTCCCTGCGTGTTTTTGTATAGCGGGGAGAACCGTAATCAGACGGGAGAAAAATTGTGATAACAGGAGTACGGATTGAATGAAATATGAAAGAATAAGAAAGGCAGTGTTTCTCGAGAGACCCAACCGGTTTATTGCCTATGGGGAGATTGATGGAAAGAAAGAGACGATACATGTAAAAAATACGGGGAGGTGCGCGGAGCTTCTGATCCCGGGAGCTGTGATCTATGTTCAGGAAAGCGCGAATCCCGCCAGGAAAACAAAGTGGGACCTGATCGCGGTGGAAAAAGGGGAGCGGCTGATCAATATGGATTCCCAGATTCCGAACAGGGTAGTACAGGAATGGGTAGAGTCGGGCGCCATGTTTAAAAATGTGACACAGGTGCGTCCGGAAACCACCTATGGCAATTCCAGATTTGACCTGTATGTGGAGGCGGACGGGAAAAAGATCTTTATCGAGGTCAAGGGCGTGACGCTGGAAGAAAACGGAGTGTGCAGATTCCCGGACGCGCCCAGTGAACGGGCGGTAAAGCATATGGAAGAGCTGGTAAAAGCAATGGGAGACGGCTATGAGACGTATGTCTTTTTTGTCATTCAGATGAGCGATGTAAAGTATTTCACGCCGAATACGGACACTCATCCTGCATTCGCGCAGGCTCTGAGGGATGCCGCTGCAGCGGGAGTGCACGTTCTCGCAATGGACTGTGCGGTGACCCCGGACAGCATTGCAATCCGGAAACCGGTGGATGTGGTGCTTGGCAGTCCCGGTCTGAAAGAGGCTGCCGCTCCTCTGGTGGAGTGGTTTCGGGCGAATAAGCGGGATCTGCCCTGGAGAAAGCGGATGGATGCCTATCGGGTGTGGATTTCGGAGATTATGCTTCAGCAGACAAGGGTGGAGGCGGTGAAGCCGTATTATGAGCGTTTCCTGAGGGAACTGCCCGATGTACAGGCTCTGGCGGAAGTCCCGGAGGACCGTTTGCTGAAACTCTGGGAAGGTCTGGGATACTACAACCGGGCGAGAAATCTCAAAGAGGCAGCAGGGCAGATCATGCGGGAGTACGGAGGAAAATTCCCGGAAAATTACGATGACATCCGTTCGCTGAAGGGAATAGGGAATTACACAGCAGGCGCAATCTCTTCGTTTGTGTATCATATCCCGAAACCGGCTGTGGACGGAAACGTTCTGCGTGTTGTCACGAGAATCACAGCCTGCGGGGACGATATTGCAAAGGCGTCTACAAAGACAAAAATCGAGAAACTGGTGGAAGAGGTGATTCCGCCGGACGCGCCAGGAGATTTTAATCAGGGCCTGATTGAGCTTGGAGCCATTGTGTGTCTGCCGAACGGCGAGCCAAAGTGCGGGGAATGTCCGGTGAGAGATCTGTGCCTTGCCCATGCGCAGGGAAGGGAGATGGAGTTCCCTGTCAAGAAGAAGGAAAAGAAACGAAGAACAGAGAAGCGCACGGTGCTGATATTCCGGGATCAGGAAGAAACGGCGGTCAGGAAACGTCCGGGGAAAGGACTTCTGGCCGGGATGTACGAGTTTCCCAATGTGGAAGGCCATCTGCCCCGGAAAGAAGTGATCGAGTACGGAAGGAAGCTGGGGCTTACGCCGGTCAGAGTGAAGCGCCTGCCTGCGGCAAAACATATTTTCAGCCATGTGGAATGGCATATGATCGGATATGAGATACTGGTGGATGAACTGGAGAGGGAAATGAAGGGTGATGTGCTGTTCGCCAGCCTGAAAGATCTGGCGGAGAAGTATCCCATGCCGTCGGCCTTCGAGGCGTATATGCCTCAGGGCTGAACCGGAGCGGACATATGGTAACAGAGTCCGCTCTGTTTTCTTGAAACAGGGGCGGATTTGTGCTATACTGACCACGACAGATAAAACAGGAGAGTATCGTAAATATGGGTGAAAAATCAGAAATTTCCAGACAGCAGAAAAAATCGCGGGAGACAAGGGAGAAGATCTTCCAGGCGGCAAAGAGGATTCTTCAGAAACAGGGATATGAGGCGCTGTCCATTAAAAATATCTGCGAAGAGGCAGGGGTGTCAAACGGGAGTTTTTACCATCATTTTAAGACAAAGGATGACCTTCTCTCGTATTATATAGAAGATCAGCCGAAGATAGACCCGGATCTGCTGGATCAGCCGGAGAACGTGGAGGGCGTAAAACGCGGGATTATCCAGGTTTACATGAATTATGTCAAATACTGCCGGGAGCTGGGCGTTGAGTTTATGGCGGAATATTATGACACAAAGAACCAGGCGCTGAACGCGGATATCCGTACGGAACGCCCGTATCCGATTGTGACGGTGCAGACATACGTGGAGAAAGCGATCCACTCGGGAGTTGCCGGGCTGAATGTGAAGATTGAAGAGTTTACTACGGATATCAGAATGATCGTGATCGGAAATGTATTTGAATGGTGCATCAAGCATGGAGAGGCTGATTTTGAGGGGAATATGTCCCGGTCGCTGGGAAAATATCTGGACGCAGTGCTGACAGAAGGAGAGGCGGAAAAATCAGCGGAGTAATTCGGATAAAGAGGGCGGATTATGGAAGAAGGAACAGGGAGAAAGGAATATGACTTTATTGTAAATCCCAGAGCCCGCTCCGGAATGGGCATGATGGTGTGGAATGTGCTGGAACCGGAACTGAAAAAGCGCCGTATCCCCTATCGCGTTCATCTTACCGGAAAGAGGAATCACGCGCAGGAGATCGCCGCTTCCATTACCGGAGACGGAACCGGGCACATGCTGGTGATTCTGGGCGGAGACGGGACGGTCAATGAAGTGATAAACGGCATCGTACATATGGAGAAGACTGTGATCGGATATATTCCTATCGGATCCAGCAATGATTTCGCCCGCGGGCTGGGAATCGCGAAAGACCCCGAAAAGGCGCTGGAGGCAGTGCTTTTTCCCCGGAAGGTCATGCGCATGGATGTGGGCGAGATGACGAGAGCGGGGAAAAGCCGCAGGTTCGCGGTCAGCTCGGGAATCGGGTTTGACGCCGCGGTATGCCATGAGGTGTGTGTATCAAAGTGGAAAGTGATTCTGAACCGGCTCGGACTTGGAAAGCTCAGTTACGCCGTGGTGGCGCTGGACCGTCTGATGAAGGACCGGCCTGTCCGCATGGAGCTGACCTTGCCGGATGGCAGCAGGCAGTGTTTTGAACGCACGTATTTCGCGGCGTTTATGAATCTGCGCTATGAAGGCGGAGGATTTATGTTCTGTCCGGATGCCAGGCCGGATGACGGAATGCTCGATGTGATTCTTGTGCATGACATGCCGGTGCTGAAGATTCTGTGCCTGCTTCCCACTGCTTTTGTGGGAAAGCATACCCGGTTCAGCGGTATTACACTTCTGCGGTGCCGCAGCCTGACCGTGGAGGCGCAGAGACCTCTGCCGCTTCATATGGACGGGGAACCAGGATTTCCGAGACGAAGTGTATCCATACGGATTTTAGATGAAAAACTCCGCGTTATTGTCGGATGATTCCTAAGATTTGCTAAATGTTTTGTGAATACAGTTGTTGTCAATTTTAAATCGTGATATAATCGATGCGAATCTGAGAGAATGCGAATGAGCGTGCAGGGGAAAAGATCAATAAGGTGATAAAGGGGCATCGCATATGAAATTCAAAGAGAGAGTTTCCGCACTGGTAAAGAAATATAGGCACGCATGGGTGTTTTTGTATCTTCTGATCTATATGCCGTGGTTTCTTGCACTTGAGAAGCATGTTACGACACATTATCATGTGATTCAGATCAGACTGGACGAACACATTCCGTTTATTGAATATTTTATCATTCCGTATCTGCTCTGGTTTGTTTTTATTGTTGTGGTATTTCTGTATTTTTTCCTTACGGATGTGCCGGGATTTTATAAAATGGCCGGATTTATGTTTACGGGAATGACGATTTTTCTCATTATTTCCACCATATTTCCCAACGGACAGGATCTGCGTCCTGTTGTGTTTGAACGGGATAATATCTTCGTGGATATGGTCAGAATACTGTACAGGGCGGATACATGTACGAATGTATTCCCGAGTCTGCATGTGTTTAATTCACTGAGCGCGTGCATCGCCATCGGTGAGAGCAGAGCGCTGAAAAAGCACAGGGGAGTATGCTGCGGGGCATATGTTCTGGCGGGGCTGATTATTCTGGCTACCGTATTTTTGAAACAGCATTCGGTTGTCGATGTATTTGGCGCGGCTCTTATGGCCTGCATCCTGTATCAGTTTGTATATGCGCCGTCAAAGAAACGCGCTCCACGGTTCGCGAAACAGAAGAGCGCGCTGCTGCAGAATAAATAAAAGTTTCAGGAGGAAGAAGAAAGATGAAGAAGATAATGCTTACCGGAGACCGGCCTACCGGAAGACTTCATGTAGGACACTATGTAGGATCGCTGCGCCGACGGGTAGAGCTTCAGAATACAGGGGATTTTGATGATATCTTTATCATGATCGCTGATGCTCAGGCGCTGACGGATAACGCGGATAACCCGGAAAAAGTGCGCCAGAATATTATAGAGGTCGCGCTGGATTATCTTGCCTGCGGTCTGGATCCGGAGAAATCCACGCTGCTGATTCAGTCGCAGATTCCTGAACTGTGCGAACTGTCATTTTACTATATGAATCTGGTTACGGTATCCAGACTCCAGAGAAATCCTACCGTGAAATCCGAGATTCAGATGAGGAACTTCGAGGCCAGCATACCGGTGGGATTCTTTACCTATCCGATCAGCCAGGCCGCGGATATCACTGCGTTCAAGGCAACCATCGTCCCGGTAGGTGAAGATCAGATGCCGATGCTGGAGCAGACAAAAGAGATCGTGCATAAATTTAACTCCGTATACGGAGAGACCCTGGTGGAGCCGAAGATCCTGCTTCCGGAAAATCAGGCGTGCATGAGACTGCCGGGAATCGACGGCAAGGCAAAGATGAGCAAGTCGCTCAACAACTGCATCTATCTGTCTGAAGAACCGGAGGATATCAAGAAGAAAGTGTTCAGCATGTTTACTGATCCGACTCATATCCGCATTGAAGATCCGGGAAAACTGGAAGGAAATACAGTGTTTACCTATCTGGATGCGTTCTGCAGGCCGGAGTACTTCCCGGAATTCCTGCCGGAGTACGCGAACCTGGATGAACTGAAGGAACACTACAAGAGAGGCGGCCTTGGAGATATGAAGGTAAAACGCTTCCTCAACAATGTGCTTCAGGCTGAACTGGAGCCGATCAGAAAGCGCAGAAAAGAATATCAGAAAGATATCCCTGCCGTATATGAGATCCTGAGAAAAGGAAGCGAAAAGGCGGAGAAAGTGGCTGCGCAGACATTGAAAGAAGTAAAGGCCGCAATGCGGATCAACTACTTTGATGACGAAGAACTGATTAAAATGCAGTCCGAGAAGTTTACGACAGAAGCATAAGCTCCTGTCATAAAACGGAAGCCGGTAAAAACAGTCAAATAAATCAGAGAAAATAACAGGCGGATCCCGCGAAGGATCCGCCTGTTTAATAAATTAATAAAACAAAAGAGATGCCGTATCACGACATCTCTTTTCTACGTGCGATAGAAGATTCGAACTCCCGACCTTCTGGTCCGTAGCCAGACGCTCTATCCAGCTGAGCTAATCGCACATGTTTTTTTTGCTGTTCCTCAACAGCAGATATAATTATAAAATAGAAAAAGGAGAATGTCAATAACTTTTTTTAAAAATATTCAGCAAAATGTAACAGCACAGCTCCCAGACCACTCCATGGCTGAACTGTTACAGCAAAATAATTGTATATGGGTTGACAGGAATGGAAAACTAGTGTACTATCTAACTATGACACTAGTGCAATCAATAAGACGGGAGGCGTGTGATGGAATATAATACAGGTGCTCCAATTTATCTTCAGGTTATGAATGAACTGAAGAAGAGAATGGTGAAGGGAGAGCTGAAACCGGGGGAAAAGATGCCGTCCAGCCGGGAACTGGCCGTGATGTACAAGGTGAATCAGAATACGGCGGCGAGAATTTACCGGGAAATGGAATCGGCGGGATACTGTTTTACGAAACGTGGAATCGGCACGTTCGTATCTGAGGAGGAGAATATGTTTGAGAATTTGAAAAAGGAGATGGCAGGGGAACTGCTCGCTAATTTCATGCATGAGATGAGGGATCTTGGTTTTGAGAAGAAGGACATTATTTTTCAGATAGAGGATTACAGGGAGGATGCGGATCATGATGATGGAATGTAAGGAACTTACAAAATGGTTTGGCTCGAAAAAGGCTGTTTCAGAGATGACGCTGAATCTGGAAGGGGGAAAGATATACGGGCTGCTCGGAGAAAACGGAAGCGGCAAGACCACATGGATGAAGATGGTGGCCGGGCTGACGCTTCCAAGCCACGGAGAGATTCTGTATGAGGGACATCCGCTTTGTTATCACGACAAATCGGAGATTGCCTATATGTCTACGGAACCGTTTTTCTATGATTTTATGCGCGTGAAAGATGTGGGAGAATATTATGGGGATTTTTTTGAGGATTTTGATGCGGGACGTTTCGTGGAGATGACGGAAGCGATGGGGCTTTTATCAGAAATGAAGGTGAGAAACCTTTCCAGCGGAATGAACGCGAAACTGAAAATAGCGGCAACGCTTGCGAGAAAGGCGAAACTCTATCTTCTGGATGAACCGCTCAACGGGATCGACTACAAGGCCAGGGAGGAGATCATCGAGCTGATTATCGGTACGGCGGACGGAACGAATACCTTTGTGATTTCCACGCATCTTCTGGAGGAAGTGGAGAGTTTTGTGGAGTACGCGATTTTTATCAGGGAAGGAAAGCTCATGGATAAGGTAAACCTGGAGTCGGAGCGAATGAAGACAGGCCGTTCTCTGACAGATATTTATATGGACATTATGTAAGGAGGGAGCATACGATGGGAAAGCTGATTAAATATGAGATGAAAAAACAGAGGGGATCCAGAATGGTGATTCTGATCAGCCTGATTGTAGGGATTATCGCCTATTGTGTGAGTCTGATTACAGGAAATGAATATATGATGGGACTGATTATCTTGTTTGGAGTATGCGCCGCGATCCTTGTGTTTTTCTATACCGGGATCGAAAGTGTTCTTGTCCTGAACCGGGATCTGAAGACAAAGCAGAGTTACATGCTGTGGATGCTGCCCAGGTCGATCTGGGAGATCCTGGGCGCGAAGTTTCTCTCCGCGCTTCTGCAGATGGCGATTGTGTACGGTGCCTTTTGTATCGCTATCGGCCAGGGAATCGTGGGCGCGGTTATTCGTTTTGAAGGTTTCGCCGCGCTGGCGGATCTGGTGCAGACGGCGTCGCGGACTTTTGTAAAAGGCGGCGTGCAGTGGACGGATTTTATCTGGCTGGCAGTGTATCTGTTTATCTGCTGGTCACAGACGATTATGATCGGATTCCTGGCAGTGATTATGTCAAGGACCGTGTTGATCCGTTCCCGGTTTGCGGGACTGCTGTCCGTGATCCTCTTCTTTGTGATCGGTTTTGTGCTTGAGCGCGGTTATAATGCGATGTATCAGCTTCCGGGACTGTCCGGGCTGGCAGTCTCGCTGGATTTTAATATCTGGGATGTGATCTATTATGTTGTGACAGGGGTGCTCCTGTTTCTTGTATCCGGCTTTCTGGCGGACAGGAAGCTGAGTGTATAAGCGGACAGGAACGATGGCGCGGTGCGGAAGATTCCGGTTCTGACAGAAGAAGGATTCTTCGGTTCTTTCAGAACGAAGAGCTCTCCAGAACGGCCTGCATGTCTGCCGGAAGAGGAGCGGTGAACTCTACGGGTTCTCCGGTGATGGGATGGAGGAACGACAGCCGGTAAGAGTGAAGCGCCTGCCGGCGGATGGCCTCCATGTCCGGATTATAGAGATAGTCCCCGATCAGGGGATATCCGATGTGTTTCATGTGGACGCGTATCTGATGGGTGCGGCCGGTCTCGAGGATCAGCGAGACAAGGCTGTACCCGTTTTTTTCGCATAATTTCCGATAATGTGTGACGGCAGGATCGCCGTTTTCAAAATCGACCCGGCGCTCGATAAGGGAACTGCCGGTTCTGCCGATGGGTGCGCTGATGGTGCCTTCTTCCGGTGTCAGGCTGCCGCGGACAATGGCAAGGTATTCCCGCCGGATTTCGTGACGGTATCCCATGCCGGAGAGGATGCTGGAGCTGACCATGTGTCTGGCAATGACGGTCAGTCCGGAGGTGTCCCGGTCCAGCCGGTTGGTGCATCGAAAGGTAAATGCCTCTCCAAGTGTCTGATAGTGCCACATCAGTGCGTTCGCAAGTGAGTTCCGGTAGTTGTTCAGTGACGGATGAACCGGCATTCCGGCCGGCTTGTTTACTACAATGATGTCGTTGTCCTCATATATGATGTCGAGCGGGAGCTCAACAGGAGGAATGTTCGGAGAGGATTCGGTCTCCAGGATGTGGACTGTGAGGGTATCATCCGGGCGCAGAACAGTGCGCATGTAAGACCAGATTCCGTTGACCAGAATGCTTTCAGGCATGCGCTTTAACCGGGTCAGGTTCTGGCTGGAATAACCTTTCCTTCTCAGATACTGTTCAATGCGCAGCCCGGCATCCGTATCCTGTATATGATAGTGAATAATGCGTTCCAATTCTTTTGTCTCCTCTCATTTCGTATATGGTATCGTTTTTTATTGTACCAGAATTTTCAGACCGTGTCGGATTTCATACATCATAGCAGAGGCCATGAGCTTTTACAAGACAGGGTTTTTTAGCGGTAAAACTGGAACTGATTTTCCGACTGTGGTACAATGTTACAAGTATGTTTAAAGAGAGGAAATCTGAACATGGCTATTAATCAGAAACTGACAGAAGAATTAAATGTAAAACGCTGGCAGATCGATGCGGCGGTAAAACTGATCGATGAGGGAAATACGATCCCCTT
>CALWBC010000132.1 GCA_944375755.1 uncultured Mediterraneibacter sp.
ATATTTCCATTCTCGAGGAAATCTCTGACTTCTGCCGCCGCCATCTTTGCGCAGTTGTCCTCTGACTCTTCCGTGGATGCTCCCAGATGCGGAATCACAATGGCACCTTTCACACCGACGATCTCCTTTGTCGGGAAATCTGTGACATAGCAGCGCACCTTGCCGGAAACAAGAGCGTCCACGATGTCCTCCTGATTCACCAGCACGTCACGGGCGAGATTCAGAATCACTACGCCTTCTTTCATCAGACCGATCGCGTTCTTGTCGATCATTCCCTTTGTGTCCTCCAGCGCCGGTACATGGATCGTGATATAGTCACAGTCTCTGTAAAGCTCATCCACCGTCTTCGCGTGATGGATACTGCGTGACAGATTCCATGCGGAATCAACGGACACATAAGGATCGTATCCATAAACGTCCATTCCAAGATGTACGGCTGCATTTGCCACCAGCACGCCAATCGCTCCCAGACCGATGACGCCAAGCTTCTTGCCCTGAAGTTCGGTTCCGGCAAAGGCTTTTTTCTTTTTCTCTGTTATCTTTGCGATATCGCCGTCTTCCTCATACTCCTGCACCCAGTTAATTCCGCCGATAATATCACGGGCGGCAAGAAGCATTCCGGCGATGGCAAGTTCCTTTACGCCGTTGGCATTTGCACCAGGAGTATTGAACACAACGATTCCCTCGTCAGCGCAGCGCTCAAGCGGGATATTGTTTACTCCGGCTCCGGCTCTGGCAATCACCTTCAGATTTTTGCCAAACTCCATATCGTGCATTTTCGCGCTCCGGACAAGTATGGCGTCAGCATCTTCTGCAGTATCCGTATTTACATAGTTCTCGTCCAGCTGATCCAGACCTACATGAGAGATCGGATTCAGGCAATGATATTTATACATCTTACAGATTCTCCTCTTCAAATTTCTTCATAAAGTCAACAAGTGCCACAACACCCTCATAAGGCATTGCATTGTAAATGCTCGCGCGCATTCCGCCTACGGTTCTGTGTCCTTTCAGATTCTCGAGTCCGGCTTCCTTTGCCTCTTTTACGAACTTCGCGTCAAGATCAGCATCACCCGTAACGAACGGAACATTCATAAGAGAACGGTCTTTCGGAACAACAGTTCCCTTGAACAGTCTGCTCTGATCCAGATAGTCATAAAGGACTTTTGCCTTCTTCTCGTTTCTCTCTTTCATCGCCGCAAGACCGCCCTGCGCCTTGAGCCATTTAAATACTTTTCCGCAGATATAGATGCCATAAGCCGGCGGAGTATTATAGAGTGATTTTGCGTCCGCGTGTGTCTTGTATGTAAGCATGGTCGGCGTTCCCGGAAGTACATCCTCTGTGATCAGATCTTCACGGATGATGACGATTACCACACCTGCAGGTCCGATATTCTTCTGAACTCCGCCGTAGATCAGGCCGTATTTTGTCACGTCCACAGGCTCTGAAAGGAAGCAGGAAGACACATCAGCCACCAGTGTTTTTCCTTTTGTATTCGGAAGCTCTTTGAATTTTGTTCCGTAAATCGTGTTGTTCTCACAGATGTAGACATAATCCGCATCCTCTGATATCGGAAGATCCGAACAGTCCGGAATGTAGGAGAATGTCTTATCCTCTGAAGACGCAATCCGGTTTACTTTCCCGTATTTTTCAGCCTCTTTCGCCGCTTTTTTTGCCCACTGCCCGGTGATGATATAATCTGCCACCCTGTTTTTCATCAGGTTCATGGGAATCATCGCGAACTGCTGGGAAGCTCCGCCCTGAAGAAACAGCACCCGGTAGTTATCCGGGATGTTCATCAGATCACGGATGTCCTGCTCCGCTGTCGTAATGATTTCCTCAAACGCCTTGGAGCGGTGGCTCATCTCCATCACGGACATGCCCGTTCCTCTGTAGTCCAGCATTTCTGCCGCCGCTTCCTTAAGCACTTCCTCCGGCAGCACGGCCGGCCCCGCTGAAAAGTTATACACTCTGCTCATTTTTCCTTACCTCCTGTTTGTTATATCGTCTTCGTCAAAAGCCTCTTTGATATCCGCGCCCGGTGCCACCATCGGCCATACTTTGTCATCACAGTCGATCTGACAGTCGATTACAACCGGACGGTTCAATGTAAGTGCTTTTGCGAAAGCTTCCTTAAATTCTTCGCGGGATTCCGCACGGATTCCCACTGCGCCCATCGCCTCGGCGATCTTGACGAAATCCACCTGATCGCGGAGAACTGTCGCGGAATATCTCTCATCATAGAAAAGATCCTGCCACTGACGGACCATTCCAAGTACATGGTTGTTAATTACAACTTCAATGATCGGAATATTATGTCTGACAGCTGTGGCAATCTCATTCATATTCATTCGGAAGCATCCGTCTCCCGCTATATTCACTACCGTTTTAT
Source organism: uncultured Mediterraneibacter sp. (assembly GCA_944375755.1). Taxonomy (GTDB): domain Bacteria; phylum Bacillota; class Clostridia; order Lachnospirales; family Lachnospiraceae; genus Mediterraneibacter. The sequence goes on from CALWBC010000132.1 coordinate 2,394, forward strand.
CCGGACAGCCTACCTTGGCGCCCATGGCAGCGCCGAGACCATATCCCATTGTGCCAAGTCCTCCGGATGTAATCAGCGTCCGGGGTCTGGTAAATTTATAGTACTGGGCAGTCCACATCTGATGCTGGCCGACCTCGGTGACGATCAGGGCGTCTCCCTTTGTCTGACGGTATATTTCTTCCACCACAAAAGGTCCTGAAAGAACATCCGGATGGTATTTCAGCGGATA
>CALWBC010000133.1 GCA_944375755.1 uncultured Mediterraneibacter sp.
AAGGAATCCAGGGAGTGACTTTTGCTGACGAGATTGAAACAGCAAAAACAGAGATTGCGCATCTGGAAGAAGCAGGAGCGGATGTTGTGATTGCAGTCGCCCACATGGGAGATGAGACCGGTGGAGCGGACTGTACGTCGGAAGATCTGGCAAACGGGATGACAGGCGAGTATCAGGGGAAGCTGGATGCGATCATTGACGGACACAGTCATACCGTGGAAAACGAGGAGGTCAACGACGTCCAGATTGTACAGACCGGAACAGGTCTGAGTGCAGTCGGAAAACTGACTGTATCGGTAAGTGAGAACAGTGATCCGGTCGTGACGGAGGAACTGCTTGGAATAGAAGACTTTGCGGAAGTAACGCCGGATGCAGAGGTAGCCGCAGAGCTTGAGAAAATTACCAGTGAGCAGAATGATTCGCTTCAGGAAGTGATCGGATCCACACCGACCACGCTCTGGGCAGGATGGATTGGAAATGTACCGCCGACAAGATTTGTAGAGACCAACTATGGAGATCTGGCGGCAGATGCCATCGCAGGTGCGGCAAAAGCTATGGTACAGCAGAATGGAACTGAAGAGGAAAAACAGATGCCGGTAGTCGGTGTGGAAAACGGCGGAGGAATCCGGGAGATGATTCCCAATGGAGATATCACAAAGGGAGACCTTGTGTCCACATTCCCGTTTTCCAACACGATCTATATGAAGAAAATCACTCCGAAGATTTTGTATGAGGTGATGGAACAGTCCGGCTCCAGTCTGGACGGGCAGGATCCGGAGACAGGTATGCTGCTTCAGCAGTCAGTGTCCGGAGGATTTTTACAGATTTCCGGATTCCAGGTCGTATTTAATCCGGATGCGGAACAGGGAAGCAGAGTCGTGTCCATCACCCTTGACGGACAGAGCACTCCGCTTGACCGGACAGATGATACGACCCAGATTATTATGGCGGGAAACAATTACATTATGAGCGGCGGCAACGATTATACCATGCTTGCAGATCTTCCGAAATACGCGGAAGCAGGAGGAGAGCTGGAGACAATCGAGGCTTATGTTGAGAACAGTCTGAATAACGGCACGCTGTCCGGATATCAGGGAACAAAAGGAAGGATCGCTTATACAGGAAGCGTTTACCAGCCGAAAGACTATACCGCTTCCGTGAAAATCGTAAATGAAGATGGAAGCGTCTTCGCAAATCAGGAGATCAGTTACCGTGTAGACGGCGGCGAAGGCCAGATGGGCAGGACTGATGAAAACGGAATCCTTCATATCACCGTTACAGATGGCGGACATGGAATCCGTGTTTCCGATTCACAGGATGAGGTCTATGTGGACAACTATGCGGGACTTGGTATTGTAGAAGATGCGCTGAGAGCGATTCCGGAGCTTACGGCACCGGAAGCAGGAAGCGAAATTCCGGTGAACAGCACGGAAGAGCCGAAAGACCCGGAGGATCCGGAAGATACGTCCAAAGATGAAGAAACCACAGACCCGGGAAAAGATACGGGAACAGGTTCCGGCGGTTCGGAAGAGGATAAGAAAGATCCGGGGGCTTCGGACGGAACGACAAACACAGGCAATACAACAAAAACAGATAACGGTGCAGACGGACAGAAAAAAGCAGTAAAGACCGGTGATGAAGCTCCGGTTGAAGCTGCGGGAACTGCGGCGATCGTATCACTGGCTGTTATTGCAGCAGTGCTTGGTACAAAGGTAAGACGGAAATAGCGGGCGCTCCGGTTTCGTGCAGAAACTGTAAGGGAAACGGATTCTGTTTAAAATGATAATGCCCCTCATCGGGAAGTGGATGAAATCATCCGGGAGCTTCCGATGAGGGGCATCGTTTATTTTTTGAGATTTTCTTCCTTGTTAAAAAAGGATGCCTGTAACATACGGTATTCTTCTGCAGTGCAGACTTCCTTGGCTTTTTGCTCATAAGCAGAAGAACGTTTCAGCATATCCTTTATTTTTTCGCACGGAAACTGCACACACTGATTACATTTTTCTACGTTATGTTCTTTGGTACATTCTACCAGATGGTAGGTGCATTGTTTATGAGAAGAACATCCCTGACATCGGATTTCTTCCGAGGAAACAATCCTGTCTCGCCAACCGATTCGGTACCACAACTCGGCAGTTTTTTCTAACTCCTGTTCTGTTTTTGCGAGATAACGCGGACATTCTAGACAGTTATCTCCGCATAATGTGATTTTTTCCATCGTAGTTCCTCCTGTGCCGTGAGAGCCAATAAATTGATTATGGTTTCATCATCTGTTGTACAATCCGTTCAGCGGTTTCGCTGATTGACAGATAGCTGGTATCCATGCAGTTTTCCAGTGTCGAAAAATGCGGTAATGATTTCAGACTGATTTCGAGCCATTGATCTGTCCGCCATTCACAGGTCTTATCCTGTCTCCAGCGCTGAATGAGCTGTTCTTCACCGCACAGCAATGTGACGCTGACCAGTTCCAGTTGCAGGGCGCAAATACCGTCAATGATACGCCGATATACCCATTCATCATCTATCAGCCATACGAGTACAATCATCCGGCATACAGAACAGTTTTTATAATTTCCGATCATATGTAGAATATTGTCGACGGCCATTACTTTTGTCTCCTGATTGCCGACAAATGGATGCAGATCCAGACACCAGTCACCGTCGATAAAGGCGGTGCCGGGATACTGATCCGCAATGTATCTCCCGACTGTGGTTTTTCCGACACCCATCGGGCCATTAATGATGATTACATTCATAAATTCTTTCCCTCATAATAAAAATTGTAAAGATGCGGAACTTTCTGCCAGACAGCATCAGACCGGACGGCGGATCAAAAGCCCTTTCATATTAGACGTCCGGTTATGCATCTTATATATCGTTTCTTTCTCTTCTTCAGTACATCCAATCAAGACTTTTATTTCAGAATCTTTTTTTACGATATCCACGGTACAGATGACAGCGTCAACTTCTTTCCCGCCGGTTCCAACCCAGACATCAATTCCGCCGCCGTCCATGGATGCAGTGCCTTTTAGATATCCATAGTCTGCTGCGTAAATCTGTTCCGGATACCGGGGATGTACACTACCCTTAGGACGATCAATGACAATTTCGCTGCTATGAACCAGTTCATCTAAAAGATTCCAGAATTCAAGATCAAAGGTATTCATAAAGCGGCCTCCTTTTTTACCATTCGGATAACTGGGGACAAACATCCAATATATCTTGTCCGGATAACGGAAGGTTGGTTTTGCCTTTCAGTCTTTCGATAATGTCAGGCATGGGAGAAGCGACGATTTTTCTTCGGGTTTTTATTTCTTTCCCACATTTCGGGCAGACGTGCTGCGTAGAAGGAAGACAACTTTGCCTGCCTGTTTCAAACAGATCAGTACCGCAATCAGGGCATTTGACAGAAGCAATTTGATCTTTTAAGTATGGAAGCGTCTTTTGCGCCATATAGAGCTGGACCATATTTGCATCCAGACAAATCCCGTCAATTTCTACTTCGCTGTAGGTGGCATCAATAACCGGGCGGGAATTATCCTGAGTATATGCATGGACATGGATTCCCTCAGTTTCTGTTTCTGGGCCAGTACAGAAGAAAGCCGGATTGAAACCCCAGATTGAGATGCCCAAAGGGAAATCCTGCTGTTTTATGCTTAATTTGCGAGTAGCCTTTACGAAATTTGCAGGAAAATGAAATTCGCTAAATAAACCATTGGCTTTTATAATAGGATTTCCAATTTCTGCAGTTTTTTCATAAAAATTTCGTCCGCAGCCTGAACAAAGATGTTTTTTGTGGGGATTTGCGGCAAACCAGTCTTTATCAAGATGCGGAAATCCGCAGTGTGGACATTCCAGGTAAGCAGTTTTCTGATTTAAGATATTGGAGGCCAGGTATGAAACCGCAGCAGTATAATCAAAAGAAACTTGCTGGTCTCCATTTGTTATCTGGAGAAGATGGCAGAATTTGTCAGCCTCGTTACCCGTTTGAACACGAATTCCAAAGGCGCAATCCATCTTTGCAGTATCATATACGGCCGGAACA
>CALWBC010000134.1 GCA_944375755.1 uncultured Mediterraneibacter sp.
AACATCTCGACAAAACGCGGGAGCAGCGGTATGGGCAGATTGTCCACACAGAAATATCCCATATCTTCAAGCATCTTAAGGGCGGTTGATTTTCCCGCGCCTGACATACCGGTCACTATTACCAATCGCATCTGCTAAAACTCTCCTATCCTTTTCACCTCAGGCTCCAGCCTGACTCCGGAATTTTCCTCCACCCGGCGGATCACTTCCTCCATCAGTTCCGATACTTCCGCCGCTGTTGCGCCGCCCAGGTTGATCACAAATCCGCAGTGCTTCTCCGACACCTGCGCCTGTCCGATCCGAAAGCCCCGAAGGCCCGCGTCCTCTATCAGTTTTCCCGCGAAATATCCTTCCGGGCGTTTAAAAGTACTGCCCGCGCTGCCGAACTCCAGGGGCTGTTTCTCCACCCGCTTTTCCTTCAGCTCATCCATTCTGGCACGAATTTCTTCCTTTCTGCCGGGCGCAAGCCGGATCACCGCCTCGAGCACAACATAATCCATCTTCGATACCACACTTGTACGGTATCCCATCTTCATCTCTTCCACAGGGAGTGTGAGCACATTTCCCTTCTTGTCAAGAACGGTGGCTGATTCCAGAACCTGCACCATCTCGCCGCCATACGCGCCGGCATTCATGCGGACCGCTCCACCAAGCGTTCCCGGTATTCCGGAGGCAAACTCAATCCCTGTCAGCTCCGCTTCACATGCCGCGGCTGCCACTTTGGAAAGCAGCGCCCCTGCCTGCGCGTAAATTTTCCCGCCTTCCACGCGGATTTCCTTCATATTTTTAAAGATCTGCAGAATCACTCCCCGGACCCCTCTGTCTCCTACCAGAAGGTTGCTTCCGTTTCCGATCACATAATAAGGAACCTGATTCTCCCGACATGCCGCAATCACTCTTCCAACCTGTTCCGCAGTGGACGGTGTCACAAAAAAATCCGCCGGCCCGCCGATCCGAAACGTAGTGTGCGCGGACATCGGCTCATCCCGCAGTACATTTTCGCTTCCCGCAGCGGAACAAAGCTCTTCATAAAATCCCATATATATACTCCATTTCTGTTTCAACTTCTATTTCAAATCACTCTGTCTTTTCATTCCGGACAGACGCTCCATCTGTCTCTTCAATTATTCGCTTTCCTATTATAATCCATGCGTCAAGTAATGTAAAGCCGGCATGTGCAATTCCATCCGCACATGCCGGCCCGCTGTTTCGTCTCATTGAACGTATTACTATCTTCTATTAATATAGTGTCCGTATTTATGCAAAGCGGTGTTTCGGTCCGCTCATGCGTCTGATGGATGCCAGCAGACGCGCCAGACAGTTGTTGATCATCCCGGTGCAGAAAGCGGCGATCACAGTACCGATTCCCACAACAGAGAGATCATGAAGGAGCACTACTGAAAGCAGCGCGGATCCCGCTGTGATCATAACTTCCACCTGCACTCTTACCGTACCGAACGGAAGCCCTCTCTTTTTCGCAAGACTGGATACAAAACCTTCCATCGGAAGAACTGCCAGACCGGACTGTACTGTCAGGAAAATTCCCGCGGCAAGTACTGCGCATGCCGCAAAGCTCAGGAGGATTCTTGTACTCATCAGATCCGCATTGATGCCCTGGAAAAGAGCGGAAGTCCACTGAATGAACAGGGAATATACAAATGTGAGCAGAAGCTGTACCGCCTGTCTCTTTCCGACCTTCTTCTCCACCGCGATCTCACAGAGAAGCAGGCATCCGTTTACAATAAAATTAAACACTGCGTAACTCATTGACGGAAAAAGCTCTGTCAGTGCAAGCGCGATCGTGCAGCTCGGCGCAACTCCAAGCGCGGCTTTCAGAAAAAGATTAGAACCGATGGACATAACCAGCAGCCCGCATATATAACAAATAACTCTCCTGTATGACTGTTTTTCCGTTTTCATGATTTTTCATTCCTCCTTGATTTCGGCTCTATTATATGAGCCTGAGGCCTTTACAGTCAATTCCACTTCTGATAGAATATATTCCAGAAAGGAATAAATGCCATGGAAATTCAACAACTGGAATATTATCTGGAATTATGCAGACAGAAAAATTTTACAGAGGCGGGATTCGCCTGCAATTTAAGTCAGAGCGCTCTCTCCAAGCAGATCCGGAAGCTGGAACGGGAGCTGAATGTCACGCTGATCAAGCGCAACACCCGCAAGTTCGAACTGACTGAAGAGGGGATCATTTTTCAGGATTACGCTGAAAAGATGCTGGAACTCCACCGGAAAATGCTGGAGGATATTCATTCCCGCATGGAATTGAAAATCGGCAGCATGTCCGTTCTCTCCCCCTATCATTTTGCCCTGGTGCTGTCAGCCTTCAGCGAAAAATATCCGGACATCGATCTGATACTGGAAGAGAGCACAGCGGATCACATTCTCGCCGAGATGGATCATTACGACTTCGCCATACTGCGCTCGCTTCTGATCCAGGATCCAAACCGCTATAACTTTCTCACTCTTTTTGACGACTACCTCTGCGCAATCGTATATGATTCCCATCCGCTGGCAAAGAGAAAAAGCATATCGCTGGCCGAACTGAAAGACGAGACATTTGTGTTTCCCCAGAAAGGCACCGGCGGATACGAGGCATTCTACGACAGCTGCATCAAATCCGGATTCACACCGAATATCCAGTATGAATTTCCCCAGGCCAACACCATCATGAGTTTTGTTCAGGCGAAAATGGGCATCACCATCAACTTCACCAAAGTTTATCAGGAATACGAAGGAAGCGGCCTTACCATGATTCCGCTCAAAGATGAGTTCCACTATCCGATCAGCCTGATCTATCCGAAACGCCAGGCTCTGACAGAACCCCAGAAACTGTTTCTGCGCTTTATCAAAAACTGGCTGGCAGCTGTTTAATTGATTCGTTTCTCTCAGAAAAATTTCTGTCGATAAACGAAAAAATCCGCGCAATTGAATACTGCAGGCAGAAATATTGCAAACTTATGCATCATGGTGTATAATGAACTAGTATCTCTAAATTTTTTTACGTCAGAATCAGACGTGCTGTAAACAGTAAAGGAGTGAAAAAATACAGTGGACTCTGGTGACAGTTTTCTATTTATTATATTGATTATTCTTCTGATGCTCTCGGCATTCTTTTCGTCTTCCGAGACAGCTCTTACAACAGTGAGCAAGATCCGGATGCGTTCTCTTGCGGATGCAGGTAACAAACGCGCCGCTCTTGTGCTGGATATAACCGAAAATCACACTTCCAAGATGTTAAGTGCCATTCTGATCGGCAACAACATCGTCAACCTTACGGCATCTTCTCTCTCGGCAACACTTGCATATGCGTTCGGCGGATATATGGTCAGTATCGCCACAGCCATCCTGACAGTCGCCATCCTTGTTTTCGGAGAGATTACACCGAAGAACTACGCCACTATCAACGCGGAAAAAATATCTCTCAGATACATCCGGATTATCTATATTTTCATGACAGTTATGACACCGGTGATCTTCATTATCAATCTGTTCTGCCGTGGAATCATGCGTCTTCTGCGCGTGGATCCAAACGCTTCGAACAAGAACATGACCGAGGAAGAGCTGAAAACAATTGTTGATGTCAGCCATGAACGCGGCGTCATCGAATCCGGAGAAAAAGAACTGATCTACAATGTGTTTGATCTTGGCGACGCTAACGCAAAGGATATTATGGTACCGCGGGTTCATGTTACATTCGCGGATGTCAATAACACTTACGATGAACTGATCGAAATCTTCCGGGAAGACAAATTCACCCGGCTGCCGGTCTATGAGGACAATGAGGACAATATCGTCGGCATTATCAACATGAAGGATCTGCTGCTCTGCAGCCGTGACGACTCGTTCAATATACGGGATATCATGCGAAAGCCGCACTTTACCTATGAATACAAAAGCATCTCGGAACTTCTTGTGGAAATGCGGGATTCGACTTTTAATATCGCCATTGTTCTGGATGAATACGGAGAGATGGCCGGACTGATCACACTGGAAGACATTCTGGAAGAACTTGTGGGCGAGATCCACGATGAATACGACGAGCAGGAAGACGATATGATTACCCGGATTTCCGACCGGGAATACATCATTGACGGATCCGTTAATCTTGATGACATCAATGACCGGCTACAGACCAATTTTGCTTCCGAGGATTATGACTCCCTGGGCGGTTACATCATTGAACGTCTGGATCGTCTGCCGGAATCCGGAGATGAGGTAACCACAGAGGACGGCATCCGCCTGGTTGTTGAAAATCTGGATAAAAACCGGATCGAAAGCGTGCATATCTATCTGCCCGACCCGGAAACCATGCCGTCAGATAACACTGATTCTGGAGAACCGACGGCAGATGCGGCGGATCGTTCTCCGCTTCGCTCCGCGCAGGACAAAGCGCATCAGGATACAGCTGCAGACCAGGCAGCATCCGACAGCAATAAATAAGATATTGCCGAAACAGGCACGATTATCAGTGACTGGACCGCGAATCAGCAGGGTCCAGTCACTTTTTTTCTGTTCCGGCATATTTTACTATAGAATATAAACGAAAAAAGGAGCACAGATCATGCCCTATTCGATTATGCTGGACGCCGGCCACGGCGGACGTGATCCCGGCGCCGTATATAATGGACGCCAGGAAAAAGATGATGCCCTTGCCCTCACTCTTGCCATAGGCGAGATCCTTCAGGACAGAGGGATCGATGTTCTCTACACACGCATGACCGATATTTACGAATCCCCCTACCAGAAGGCCATGGAGGCGAATGAAGCTGAAGTTGACTTTTTCATCTCCATTCACAGGAACTCCAATCCGGTTCCAGACAGCGCTTCCGGAGTGGAATCCCTCGTGTACAACAAATCCGGGATCAAACTTCAGATGGCGGAAAACATAAATGAACAGCTGGAATCCATCGGTTTTGTCAACCTGGGAGTCAAGGAGCGCCCCGGTCTCGTCGTACTGCGGCGCACCCGCATGCCGGCAGTCCTGGTAGAAGTAGGATTTATCAATTCCGAGGCCGACAACAATCTCTTTGACAATAATTTTGACGACATTGCCCTTGCCATTGCCGAAGGAATTCTGGACACACTGCAGATGAACGGAGATGTCGCGTCTCCGGCGGGTTCCTATACAGTACAGGCAGGCGCCTTCCGGAACGGTACTTACGCCGACCGCCTGCAGCAGGAACTTCTGGAACAGGACTTTCCGGCTGTCACCAGCCAGGACGGCGGCCTGTACCGTATCACGGTAGGGACCTATCCCACGCTGGATGAGGCGGCTGCAATGGAAAGAAGGCTGAAAAGAGCCGGGTATCAGACGGTGATAGTGAAGGGATAGAATTCTGATTTTTCTGTGCTGGAACGAAATCAGACAGGGAATTATTTTCGATAACTGACGCATCCAGTCGGAAAATACCAGTCGCGTCTTTTGTTCCCACCACAAAAATACAGAATTTTAGACAAGAGGAAGCGGTCGGAAAGATATCGACGAAGATTTCAAAATCAATAATGGAACATTAAAAATGTTCCATTCGTCAGTTACCTTCCGACCGCTTCTTCCCGTTTGAAATCCTGCATTTTTCTGCCGGGAACCGTCCGCCTGGAACGATTTCTACCGATTGGATGAAGCCGGAAAAGAAGAGACTGTATAAGCCATGCATTCAGAGCAGGAACGGAAGAAAAGCCTTCGTTCTGGATGTTAGGAAAAGCCAAATGCAAGTGCCTTT
>CALWBC010000135.1 GCA_944375755.1 uncultured Mediterraneibacter sp.
GCCTCTGCCCGGCCTGTTCGGGAAAATCTGCCGGGATGCGGGAATCTCCGCTGGCGCGGGAACAGAAAATCAGACAGGAAAGGAACACGACTGACAGACTATGGCTACCTGGAATTCAAGAGGACTCAGAGGCTCCACGCTGGAGGAATTTATCAATCATACAAATGAACGGTACACGGAATTGGGACTGGCTCTGATTCAGAAGATCCCTACGCCCATCACTCCGGTACAGATCGACCAGGCAAGCCGTCACATCACGCTTGCCTATTTTGACAAAGTGAGTACGGTAGACTATATTGGGGCCGTACAGGGCATACCGGTATGTTTTGACGCGAAAGAATGCGGGGCGGATACTTTCCCCCTGCAGAATATTCACGATCATCAGATGGATTTTATGGGAAAATTTGAACGGCAGGGAGGGATTTCCTTTCTCCTCATTTCCTATACTTCCCGGGGACAGCTCTATTACATGAGATACGAACAGATCCGGAAATTCTGGGACCGCGCCGCTTCAGGCGGCAGGAAGAGTTTCCGTCTGGATGAGCTGGAGCCGGGCTGGTTTATGGAGCTTCAGAACGGATATTTTGTCCCTTATCTGGATTATATTCAGAAAGATCTGGACTGCAGGGATTGACAGCAGGTCAGAAAGCCCGTATAATGACAAGAGTGTTTTAACGTGTTAGCACAGTAAAGTGAAAGAGGTTGCCAAATGGAACAGAAACTTCATACTCCGGAAGGAGTCAGGGATATTTACAACAAAGAATGCGAAACAAAACTTACCTTGCAGAAAAAGCTGAGCACGGTACTTCATCTCTATGGATACCGTGATATCCAGACACCCACATTTGAATATTATGATGTGTTCCGCGAGGAGATCGGCTCCACATCAACCCAGGAACTATATAAGTTTTTCGACCGGGAAGGGAATATACTTGCCCTGCGTCCCGATATTACCCCGTCCGTGGCAAGAGCCGCAGCCACGCTTTTTGAAGCGGAGGATTTTCCGATCCGGCTCTGCTATGCGGGAAATACATTTATCAATCACAGCAGCTATCAGGGCAGACTCAAGGAAAATACGCAGCTGGGAGCCGAGCTGATCGGACTTGACACGATCGAGGCGGACGCGGAAATGATTGCCATGGTTGTGGACGGACTGAAGAAAGTGGGACTTTCTGAGTTTCAGGTCAGCATCGGACATGTGGATTTTATCCAGAGTCTGATGAACGCCGCTGACCTGAGCGAGGAAGAGACGGAGGAAATCCGCGCGCTGATTACGAACCGCAATTATTTCGGAATCGATGAGCTGCTGGACGGCCGGAAGGTCAGGGACAGTGTAAGAGAGGCTTTCCATATTCTTCCTGAACTGGTAGGTGGTGAGGAGGTACTGGATAAAGCGCTTCTGGCCGCGCCTGATCTCACCGCGCGTCTTGCTGTCACCAGGCTGCAGCATATCTGCCGTCTGCTCAAGCTGTACGGCGCACAGGATCATGTTACCTTTGACCTGAGCATGATCGGAAGCTACGGTTACTATACCGGCATTATTTTCCGCGCCTATACTTATGGAACAGGAGATGCCATCGTCCGTGGAGGACGCTATGATCACCTGCTGGAAAAATTCGGCAAAAACACGCCTTCCATCGGTTTCGCGATCATACTCGATGAACTGATGAGCGCTCTGTCCAGACAGAAAATCAAAGTAGAGGCCATGCATCAGAACCTGATCGTTTACACAGAGGCCACGGAAGAGGAAGCGGTCTCCCTCGCCTGCAGTTTCCGCAGCAGAGGAAGAAACATCGAGCTTCTGAAGCGCGATCCGGAAGAGGACCGGGAGCCCTATGAGGCATACGCCAGACGCACCGGAATATCTGCAATGCTGTTTCTGCGAGATGATCAGAAAGTCGATATGGTCAACATGCAGACAGGAGAAGAGAAGACGGTGGACTTAATTACGCAGATGTAAAGGAGCAGGACTCATGAGATATTTGACATTTGCCCTCACGAAAGGGCGTCTCGCAAGCAAGACCCTGGAGATGCTTGAAAAACTGGGGATCACATGCGATGAGATGAAAGACAAAAACTCGAGAAAGCTGATCTTCACCAACGAGGATCTGAAGCTGAAATTCTTTCTCGCAAAAGGCCCCGATGTGCCCACCTATGTAGAGTACGGAGCCGCGGATATCGGTGTGGTCGGAAAGGACACAATCATCGAGGAAGGACGGAAAGTTCACGAAGTGCTGGATCTCGGATTCGGGAACTGCCGGATGTGTGTCTGCGGATACAAGGATGCGGCGGAGCTGCTCAAACACCATGAGCTGATCCGTGTAGCGACCAAATATCCGAAGATCGCAAAGGATTATTTCTATAACAAGAAACATCAGACCGTGGAGATCATCAAGATGAACGGGTCCATTGAGCTGGCCCCGATCGTCGGTCTGTCAGAAGTCATCGTGGATATTGTAGAGACCGGCTCCACACTGCAGGAAAACGGACTCGTCGTACTGGAAGAAGTCTGCCCGCTGTCCGCGCGCATGATCGTCAATCCGGTCAGCATGCGTATGGAAAACGAGAGAATCAAAAAACTGATTACGGATCTTCGGATCCTCTTAAGAGAAAATTAACAGAGGAACAGAAACCAGGAAACACATGAATTCGGGAGGAAACTATGAGAATCGAAAAACTGGACCAGAATGCAAAAAACAGTCTGCTGGAGTCACTGCTTAAGAGAAGCCCCAACAGCTATGAAAAATACGAGGAAAGCGTACGTGAAATCCTGGCTGCGGTAAAAGAGCGAAAGGACGCGGCGCTGTTCGAATACACGGAAAAATTTGACGGTGCAAAGATCAGTGCACAGAACATACAGGTGACGGAAGAGGAGATCCGGGAAGCCTATGAGCAGGTCGATGACTCTCTTGTGGAGATCATCCGTAAAGCGCTCAAAAACATTGAATCCTATCACGCGAAACAGATGCAGTACAGCTGGTTTGACAGCAAACCGGACGGAACCATTCTCGGACAGAAAGTCACGGCTCTTCAGAGGGTAGGCGTCTACGTTCCCGGCGGAAAGGCTGCGTATCCTTCCTCTGTACTGATGAATATTGTGCCTGCGAAAGTTGCCGGAGTTGATGAGATTATCATGGTCACACCGCCCGGAAAAGACGGACGCGTCACACCAACCACTCTGGTCGCGGCGAAAGAAGCAGGAGCTGACAGAGTATACAAAGCAGGCGGAGCACAGGCGATTGCCGCTCTTGCCTACGGCACGGAGAGCATTCCGAAGGTAGATAAAATCGTGGGACCTGGAAACATCTACGTAGCACTGGCGAAAAAAGCAGTTTACGGGCATGTGAGCATTGACTCTGTTGCCGGTCCCAGTGAAATACTGGTTCTCGCCGATGAAACAGCCAATCCACGCTATGTTGCGGCGGATCTTCTCTCCCAGGCAGAACATGATGAACTTGCCAGCGCGATTCTCGTCACAACCAGCATGGAGCTGGCAGAGAAGGTGTCCGACTGGACAGACCAGTTTATCCGGGAGCTTTCACGAGGGGAAATCATTCAGAAATCACTGGACAACTACGGACATATTCTTGTAGCCGACACACTGGAGGATGCCATTGACGCGGCGAATGAAATCGCATCCGAACATATGGAGATCGTTACCGCCAATCCGTTTGAAGTAATGACAAAGATCCGCAACGCCGGCGCGATCTTTATCGGAGAATATTCCAGTGAACCGCTGGGGGATTATTTCGCAGGGCCGAACCATGTCCTTCCGACTAACGGAACAGCCAAATTCTTCTCTCCGCTGTCCGTTGATGACTTCATTAAAAAATCCAGCATCATCTCTTACTCAAAAGATGCCCTGGAGAAGATTCACACGGATATCGAGCGTTTTGCCGAGGCGGAGCATCTGACCGCGCATGCCAATTCCATCAAAGTCCGTTTTGACGGAAAAGACTGAGAGGAGGAGAGGAACTGTGGGAGACAGAACCGCTGAATGTAAACGGAAAACAAAAGAAACGGATATCACTCTGTCCCTGAATCTGGACGGCCGCGGAAAAAGCGAGATTCACACCGGAATTCCGTTTTTTGACCATATGCTGGACGGATTTTCACGCCACGGACTTTTTGATCTGAAAGTCCATGTGGACGGAGATATCGATGTGGACAGCCACCATACAATTGAGGATACCGGAATTGTTCTAGGGCAGGCCATCGCCAAAGCTCTTGGCGACAAGGCGGGCATCAGACGCTACGGGTATTTTATCCTGCCCATGGATGAGACCCTTGCGCTGGCTGCCATCGATCTGTCCGGACGCCCGTACCTGAAGTTCCAGGCTGAATTTACCACGGATCGCCTGGGAACAATGGACATGGAAATGGTACGGGAATTCTTCTATGCCGTGTCCTACAGCGCGGGGATGAACCTTCATCTCAGGATACTGGAGCCGGGAAACAATCATCATATGGCGGAGGCTCTTTTCAAAGCTTTTGGAAAGGCGCTTGATATGGCGGTTTCCGCGGAGCCCAGAATAACAGAAGTCTGGTCTACAAAAGGATCATTGTAAAATATGTAATACAGCATGGCACCGCACAGGTGCTTAAGAAGGAGATAAGATACATGAGCTATAAAAGACTGACCCCCTGCATCTTTATCGCCGGGGGAAAAGCAGTCAGATGGTTTGACGATCCGACGGTGGTGTCGGATGACGTCGTATCACTGGCAAAACAATACTGCGACAAAGGTGCGGATGAACTGATCGTATTCGATCTTTCCCATGCGGATGACGAACACGATGAGGCCATCGACCTGATCAAGAAGATAAACCGGGTCATCAGCATTCCCATGATAGCAGGCGGCAACATCCGCCGGTCCGAGGATGTCAAAAAGATCCTCTATGCGGGAGCAAAACGTGCGGTGCTCAATTTTTCAAAGGAACTTTCCATTGATCTGATCGAGGAAGTATCCAAGCGATTCGGAAAAGAGAGGATTGCAGTTTCCCTGAATGACTTCGATACCCTCTTCAAGCAG
>CALWBC010000136.1 GCA_944375755.1 uncultured Mediterraneibacter sp.
GTGTGATCGGGTAGATCGCCGCAACTTCTGTGTAAGCATATGACACGTGAGCAGCAGCCTGGTTACCGTCCATGGTCTTCATTTTTCTTGCCATTTGTTTGTTCCTCCTTAGATTTTACATGAAATAATAATTTCCGCGAAGCAATGAGCCAGACAGCGGACAAAAGGCCGCCTCCGGCAGGTATCGCGAGAATCCGGAATCAGCACTACTCCCGGCAGATCCCAAATTCACATGTGTTTTAATTATATCGCCAAAAACGGCAAAAGTCCATAGAGGGCAGTCGGTTTTTTTGTATATTTTGGAGTGCAGTTGTCGATATTCAATCGAAATATACAATTACAGCACAAGCAGTTTCTCCCTTGCTTTTATCTCCTTATATTCCGGCGTGGGAACATATTCCCTGCCTGTAAATACAACAACCGTAGTCGGATCGATATTATTTTCACGGAGCTTCTCCATATCAAACTCAACCAGAGGGCTCCCTTGTTCAACTTTATCGCCCTCTCTGACGTGACTTCTGAATCCTTCACCTTTCAAATTAACCGTGTCAATTCCAACATGTATCAATACTTCATTTCCCTTTTCATCTTTCAGTCCGATCGCATGTTTCGTTGGATACAGGCTGATGACCTCACCGGTAAAAGGCGCGTATACCTTATTGTCGTTCGGCACAACCGCAAATCCTTCTCCCAGAGTTTTTTCAGCAAACACGGAATCATTTACCTCTTCCAGCGGAATTATCTTTCCTGAAATCGGCGCCGTAAATTCTTCTCCTTTACCTTTTCCGACAAAGACAATGACTCCCACAATTCCCACAATAATCTGTAACACAAATACTGCTGCCGATATCATAAATGATCCTCTCATCTCCACACAGGGTACCGTAAAGATCGTGGCCATGGAGAACGCCGTTGCCCGGCATCCCAGCAGTCCGGCAAGCAGACCTCCCACTGCGCCTGACAGCGCCATGGGGATTGCATACCGTCGGTTTCGTAACAGATAGGTATATAATGTAGGTTCCGATACACCGCCAAAGATCGCCACAATACTGCACGAGCACGCCAGGCTTCGTTCTTTCTTGTTCTTCGCCACAAAGATTGCTCCCAGAGCGATCGCAATGTATGAAATACAGGCACACCACCAGTATCCGAACAGCGCGGAGAAACCATTTACCGCAAATTCATTCAGACATATTGCTGTGATCACCCAATGCATACCTGTAATAACAAGATAGTTCATGCTCACACCAATGAAAATTCCCGCGATTACCGGGCTGATGGCATTAATACTGTTAAACAGATTTCCGATAAAATTGCCAAAGTAATAAGCAATCGGTCCGAAAATAATTGCCGTCAGAGGCACAAATACAAACAGACAGATCGCCGGATTAAAAACTCCCGCAACAGAAGACGGCATTTTCTTTTCAAGGAACTTCCACAGCAGAGAGTACAGCCAGGTCGCCAGCAGTGCCGGAATCAACGATGAGGCATAACTGAACATCATAACCGGCAGCCCCAGAAATGTCACCACATTACCGGTTTCCGTAAGCAGCGCGGTAAACGTCGGCTCCATCAACGCGGCCGAAATACACGCGGCAATATACGGGTTCACATCCAGCTTTCTGGCAGCCGCAAAGGACGCAATAATAGGCAGGAAATAAAATATCGCATTGGATGCGGCATAGAGAATCGCATATGTTGATCCCGAAGCATCCATCAGGTTAAACTGCGTCAGCAGAATAAGCACTCCGCGGATCATGGAGCTTCCAATCAGCGCCGGAATCAGAGGCGTCATTGTTCCCGATATAAAATCCAGGAACATATATCCAACATCTTTCAACGTCTTCTTTTTCTTTTCCTCCTCAGCCGTATGTACCTCCCCCAGCTGCTCCATCACAATCGGATAATATTTAATCACATCCGCACCCACAATAATCTGACATTCCTTCCCCACAATATTTACTCCGAGAATACCTGCTATGTTCATAATTGCATCTTTTCTTATTCTCGCGGTATCCCGGATGCGAAAACGCAGCCTTGTTGCGCAGTGCGAAACCGAAATAACATTCTCTTTTCCTCCAAGATCCGTTATGATTGCTTCGACGTTTTTATTCAGATTTGTACTCATATATTTTCCTCCTGTTCTCCCGCATTTTCCCTTTTCAATCCTTCCAGATGCAGAGTAAGATAAATTACTTCATCGTCCGTTATCTCATACCGGTATTTTCGCAGGACGAATTTCTTTATCGTCAGAGCGCAGGAATATGCTCTTTTATAATTATTTTTCAGAAAGGCATCCAGTTCGGCATCGTATCGGGACGTTATATCGGAACGGGTAATGACGCGCTCAGCAAAATATTTTAAATGTGTAATAAAACGGGAATAGACATATGTGTTGAGCTTCAGTTCCAGATTCATCACTCTTCGCACAATATCCACCAGTTCATCCACGATCTGGATGGACATCATCGTTTCATTCATATTGTTCGCATTCAGATTAATCAGGTGAATCGACACAAAAGCAAATTCATCGTCATTAAAAGCAACCTCATAGGTCTCCAGCATGGTTTTTCCAATTGATTTGCTAAGCTCAAATTCCACACTGTAAAATGCTTTTATCTCGTTTGTCAGCGCATTTCGCAGATACAGTCCGTTTTTCAGACGACTTACAGTATCTTCCAGATGATCCGCAAGCAGCATAACCGCCGAAACCGGAATCGGATGATCAATCTTCTTTTCCATCGCTTCCCGGTTTAACAGATCCTTGGAAATGTCGATTAATTTCTGATCCGTATTCTTATAAAAATCCCATAGCTTCTGATATTCTTCCGACTCCTGAACATATTTCCGCATATTCGGATAATCTTCTTCACAGATCACGCTCCCTGGTTTATTGTTAAATCCTATCCCCCGCGCATCTATAATGATTTTTCTGCCATCTTCTTCGGAAGCAATTACCACGTTATTGTTCAAAACCTGCTCAATCCTCATACAAGTCCCTCCACAAGTTCATTACTCCATGGCCGCTCCCAGAAAATATCCCTCCGTTGTTGCTTCTGTCACCGAAGCAACGCGTCTGCAGTCACCGACATAATATGTCCTGGGAACAAGCCCGAAGAATTCATCTACTTCATCCATATCATTTTTCATTCCGACCGATATCACAAACTGTTCATGAGGGATAACCTTTGTTTCTCCTTTCCGCACTACAACACATTCCTGTTCCCGTATTTCCAGGCACTTCGTGTTCAGCAGAATATGAATATTCGGATCCCTTCCAATATGTTCCAGCAAATCTACCCTGTACAGCTCATTCCCATTTCCCGCGAGCCTGCTTCCTGCTTCTATCAGACAAATCTTCTTTCCCAGACGAGACAGTTCCATCGCCAATTCTGCTCCGACGCTTCCTCCTCCGAGAATAGTGATCTTTTTCGCAGCTGTATTAAAATCCTGTTCGATCAGATCAGCCGCCTGTATCACGCATGCATTGTCAATTCCTCTTATATCAGGAATAATCGCCTTTGCTCCGATAGCGATAACCAGAATATCCGGATCAATTTCGGCAACAGTATTTCGATCCGACCTGTTTCCCAGATGCAGATGAATTTTGCTTTTCTCAACCTGCTTTCTCAGATATTCCAGATATCGTCTCAGATCCTCTTTCAGATATCCTTTCCCCGCAATCATAAGCTTCCCCCCAAGCTCATCATGATCATCACAGAGATGCACCTCATGTCCTTTCTGAGCAGCGGTCAATGCGGTCTTCACCCCTGCCGGTCCAGCTCCCACAATCATTACTTTTCTGGGGTTTGCGCTTTTGCTTAACTGTAATGGCACTCTGTTCTCACGGTATATCCTCGGATTCACACTGCAGCACGTATTAAAATGCTCCGTGGCAATATGGTAACAATTGTTACACCGAATACACGGAACCACATCTTCCTCTCTCCCCTCCAGAACCTTGTTCGGCATATAAGGGTCCGCCACAATAGATCTTCCGAGCAGCACCAGATCAGCCGCGCCTTCGGCAAGTAACTTTTCTGCCTCCTCAATCGTCATAATCGCTCCGCTGACATTGACATAGACATCACACTCACTCCGAATCGTCTTTGCAGCCTCTTCGTTTAAAAGATGTGGTTCAAAGATAGGCGGACAGAGCTTGACATTTCCATCGTGGTATTCATCCATCCCTGTAACAATATTGACAATATCAATCTCATCTTCCACTTCTTTTAGAAACCGCAGCATTTCATCAAACGGGTAAGTTTCCTTTACCCCGAGCGTTACGCTCACCCTGAGTTCCAGCACGGTTTCCGGCCCGATTGCTTCCCTCACCTTCTTTACTACCATCTTGCCCAGCCGGAAGCGGTTCTCATACGAACCTCCCCATTCGTCTTTTCGAAGATTAAATCCCGGCGCCATAAAGTGCCCGACCAGATTGTCATTGCTGATATCCAGAATAATCAGGTCAAACCCGAAACGGCTTGCTTTTCTCGCTTTTTCAAGCAATGCATTCATCAGAATCTCAATTTCTTCCTTCCCGATCACCTTTGTCGGCCGGGAATAAGGTCTGGCGAAAGGAAGTCCGGACGGAGAATAAATCTGTCCGTCAATCGTATTTCCCAGGCCAAGCGCAAATCCTGCCAACGCCCCTCCCTGCTTTACAACAGACAGCGATTCCCGCAATACATCCATGTTATATTTTGAAAATGGATCCGCGCCGTTCGCCTCATAACCTGTAGGGCCGCCTTTCCCGTGATACATCATCCCGATCATCGCAACTCCGCCCAGTGATTTGTCATAAATCCCGATTCCGCCGTAATCGGTAGATGATATGTGCGTATGCGTCGGGACCGTGGACATTGTCGTAGAGCACAATCTGTTGGAATATACAATATTCCTGATCCGCAGAGGTCGGAAAACATGCGGATATTTTAATCTTCCCGGATATTTCATCTGCATCCTCCTTTTCTGTTTTTTTGCAAATAAAAAACCCTGCTGAAAAGAAATACAAAATGTATCTCTTATCAACAAGGTTTTGCTAACTTTCGTTATGACAAGCCTTACAGTTTTTTTATTGACTTTGTATAGATTTATTATAAAGTTCGATTTGCGCAAAGTCAATAATTAATCTGGGAATCTGAAATAAATTTTGGACATTTTGACAAATCATCCATTACACTTCTTAATACTTTTTTTGCCTCTACCACTTTGACATCATGATTTTTCATACAGCATGGGCTGAGTCTTTGGAGATAAAAACAATCTGAATCACATTTTTCAAAGGACTTTTGTGTATACTTCACACATTTTTCGAAGGACTTTTTGATTTTGCGTCTCATATTCCGCTCTGAATTTCTCACCGAGTTCTTTCATAGCAGCCCGGATCATGCTGTTCTCACTGGTATTTACCCAGAATGGCTCCAAGCGTTTTCCAAATGACGCAAACCAGCTATTTAGTGCATTAACGGGAAG